>JARLHW010000296.1 GCA_031292075.1 Desulfosporosinus sp. | reverse complement strand
GTCTTCAAAATCGGCATGGACATAGGGCGTTGTTTCAGCTAACGACTTATGCCCCAGTGCTTTAGCGATAATCTCAATCCGCCCGCCCCGTTGAATCAGATGGGTTGTGAAAGTATGACGGATGGTATGAGGGCTAACAGGTTTCTGGATACCAGCGATCTCGGCATAGTGCCGTATCCGTCTACTGACAGTCCAAGGCTTTAACCGGGAGCCCTGGAGGTTTAACAGAAAGGGACCAGTGGTTGCCTTGCGATATAGTCGGATATACTGCAATAAATCGTCCAAAGTAGCCTTGGGAAGAGCAACTTGTCGGTCTCGCCCCTTGCCATGTCGAACGTGAATCCAGCCTTCTTTCAAGTCGACATCCTCGATATCCAGAGCACTTAACTCGCCAACCCGAAGACCTGTTGCATAAAGAACCAAGAGGGCAATGTAATCGGAAAAGCCCTCCGTCGTTGTGCGGTCCGGAGAAGAAAGTAAACGTAGCATCTCATCCTCTGTCAAATACGCTTGTTCTTTAGGTTGCGGGTGGATCATTTTCAGCGCCTCCATTGGATTATCTGCCCTCCAACCGCGATCGACGGCATAGGCCATAAACGTGCGGAGGTGAGATAGATTTTTATCAATAGTACACTGTGAAATACCAAGCTGTCTACGAGCGCTAAGCCAACGGATGATGTCTGCACCACGCAAGGCTTCGATGCCTATATCAAGGCAGGTGGGACAACCAACAGCAAGCCGTGTCAGACTAACGCGAAATTCCTTAAGGGTTCCTGGAGTATATTTATTCATACCAGTGGCTGTTCGAAGAAATTCTTCGATCTGGTCTGCTAATTTGCCAACGAGTGGGCCTGCTACAGGAGTCATGGTATAGTTCCGGCGGAAGGAACTCATCGGCTTTTTACGAGGGTTTTTAAAGCGTTTAGGCTTAGGTCGTTTGGGAATGATTGCACTGTTGATCGGATGAGATTCAAGGGTTGCAGCAATCTCGGGATTCTGAATTCGGGCATAATGAAGGGTGGTGGTGATTCGTTGATGGCCGAGCCAGTCTTTGATGTAATAAATGTTGCCGCCTTCTTGGAAGAGATGAGTAGCGCAAGTGTGCCGCAATTGATGAGGTTTTAGTGGCTTAGACCACTTTTGAGAATATGTTCTGAAGGTTTGGCCGACTAAATTATTATCCATGCTCCCTTTCCTCCAGGTAAGAAACAGAGGAGCGTCCGGATGAAGATCGGTTCGGGTAGTTAAGTAAAATTGCAAGAGCTCCAGAACCTCTCCAACGATGGGGACACGTCGGTCCTTGCGGCCCTTCCCAGCACGAACACAGAGAATCTGTTCATCCCATAGGACATCACGAATCAAGAGATTAGCTGCTTCACCAGCCCGTATGCCGGTAGCGTAGATGAGAGCAAACAAAGCCAAATTCCGCTTGCGGATGGGATCAAACTGCCGACGTCCTAAGTCAGAGTCGACTTGTCTTCTAAGCTCCACTAAGCATTCCTGAATTTCAGCCCGTGAAGCTACTTCGGGTAGCGTTTGATGGGCCTCCAGATTAGTGAAGGGCAAATGGACAGATGGATTATCTAAACGATATTCTTGTTGCTGAAGGTAGGTAAAGAATGAACGAATAAAGGAGATGATGAGATTCCGGTAGCCGAGAGATTTATGCTCACTACGCTCAATACAATAGTTCTCAAGATGAACCAAGGCTGTTGATTCAAAGGTCAAGGAAAGGGATTGAAGATAGGTAGCCAGTTTTAGAAGTTCACGCCGGGTAGCCACGACAACCTTGTGTGTATACCCACGAATGATACTTTGAAATTCGTGATAGCCTTCAACGATGGATTCCATAAGATGAGCCCTTCTTTCTTTGCTAGTTTACAAGACTTCATGATCTTGTACTAGAGAAATCTTATGGCTCTATCTTACATCGCTAAACGCGGATGTTTTGACAATATCGACCACACCAAACTCATTAAACAACTCTGGCACATGGGCATACATGATAGAAGAATCCTCATGATTCTTAAGAAAATGCTCAAGTCAGGAGTCATGAATGAGCTGGCAATCACAGAAGTCGGAACACCCCAAGGGGGTATAATTTCGCCATTATTGGCAAATGCATATCTTCACAAGCTAGATAAATGGATAGTGCGAGAATGGGAAGAAAAACAAACCAAACATCAATATACTAATATAAGTAAAAAAGCAGCACTAAAGAAAACCAATCTTAAACCCGCCTATCTAGTTAGATACGCCGATGACTGGGTATTAATAACAAATACCAAATCTAACGCCGAAAAATGGAAAAAACGGATTGAAAAATTCCTTGACACAAAACTAAAACTCAAACTAAGCCCAGAAAAGACTCTCATTACCAATGTTAGGGAAAAAGAAATCCATTTCCTTGGTTTCAGTTATAAACAAGTACCATCAGGAAGAGCAAGAAAAGGATATACAACGCGAACCAGACCAAACAAAGAACGTCTAAAATCCAAAGTTAACGAATTGAGGAAACGTATCCGAACGATACGCAAATTTAATGGAAAGCAGCTTGTAAACGAAATTAACAACCTCAACAGTGCCCTAATCGGAATCGGCAACTACTACCAAGCGGCAACATGGGTAAATATTGAACTCAACAAATTCGCTTATTCACTAAGATACACAGCATATAAAGCACTCAAAGCCGCAGGGGGACAATGGACACCTGCGGTTAAATGCAGTAATCTCATCCAGCGTCACGAACACTACACTACGAAGATCCCTGCTATAAAATACAATGGCTTAACCATTGGAATCACTAGCTTGGGATTCGTAAAATGGCACAAGGCGAATTTAAAGAACCCCATCGAAACACCCTATACGCCAGAAGGTAGAAAGGCTAATTACGAACGCACTCTCAAAAGGGAAAGATTGGCAAGAGACGATGTAACAATGAGTCTAACCTTATCCAGTCTCATAGCTAAGGGAATGACAGATTATAAATACAACTTCGAGTACCTCATGAATAGAGCCTATGCGTTTAACCGAGACAAAGGACAATGCAAGGTATGTGGTGAGCCAATTATTGGTCGCGAACTTGAAACACACCACATCAAACCTAAACTTCCAACTAATCTTGTTAACAGGGTTAGTAACCTCGCATCATTGCACCAAACTTGTCACAGGCTGGTACACAAAAGATTAGACGTCTCAAAACTGGTAAAAGCAAAAGTTTACCAAAAGATTCTCAAATACAGGGAAAGGTTAAGTTAGAAGTCATTTGAAATAAATTGCTTGATGGAGCGCCGTATACCATGAAAATGGTACGTGCGGTGCGAACCGGGGGAAAAGGAGCCCGAACAGATAATGCTGAGGGGTTACATACCTATCGGATTAAAAGGGCGACTACCTCTCACCGAACCGGAAAGCTGGAGGATGGGGGATGCGCCGTACAGATAGAAGTTCTCTCGCCAGCGCGTTTTGTTTTTTGTAGCAGACTTATCCGATCTGGAAGCGTTATGGTACACCACTTTACGTTCATGAGCCGAACTGGCCTTTAAATGCCCGGATTGCTCGCTGGGCTATTGCCTTCGAAATATCGCGTGTCTTAGATAATTCCTTTACCACATCGTTGAGTCCTTTCCGCCCCATGCAGAAATTCCAACAATCAAAGATGATCGGACGAACTCGTATAGCGCAGGGAAGTTGAGCTGGAGTTTCCGGATTGTTCATATTATAGGCGGTCTAGCTGAATTAAGTCAGAACGCCGTGCGAAGGGAAACTTTTATACGTGTATGGAGTGGGGTAAAGGGAGGATAATTGAAAATTATATCTTATTTTTTATTGAATTATAAAAGGAAATAGTTCTTCTAATATAGAACATTTATCCAATTTGATATATTCTTAGAAGGTGTTACCGTGGCAAATGGAATCGAAAGGTTTAGGCATAAACGGATTTGCTATCTGAAAGGGTGAATCAAGTGGATGAAAAAGTAATTGTTTCTTTTATTCTTAACGGTGAGGAAATAAAGGCTAGGGTCGGGCTTAAGACTACCTTGTTGCGGTTTTTGCGTGATGAGATGGGTCTTACTGGCACAAAAGAAGGATGTAGTACCAATCATTGCGGTGCCTGCATGGTGCTGATTAATGGGCGGCCGTCTAAATCCTGCCATTTTAAGATGATTAACATGGCAAGAAAAAGTGTAGAAACCATAGAGGGGTTAAGCAAAAATAGGCAAAACTACCCGATACAGGCAGCTTTTCTTGCCGTAGGGGCGGTACAGTGCGGTTTTTGTACACCAGGTATGATAATTGCAACTAAGGCTCTGTTGAATATTCATCCGGATCCCAGCAAAGACCAGATAATGGAGGGTCTTAAGGATAATATCTGCCGTTGTACCGGCTATGTAAAAATAATTGAAGCGGTTAAATTAGCCAGCCGCTGGATAAAGCAACCCGAGGATATCAAGGTGGGCGAGATGGGTTTTGGACGTTCGGTTCCAGATCTGGAAGGTGAGGCCAAGGTGAAAGGTTCCCTTTCCTTTATTGATGATATGTGCTTTGCGGGTATGCTTTACGGTAAAGTTCTGTGGAGCGAGCATCCCCACGCTGAAATAATCTCGATAGACACTGAAGAGGCCAGTGCTGTACCAGGGGTGGTAGCAGTGTTTACTGCTTGTGATGTACCGGGTCATAACGGAGTAGGATCAATTAAACCTGATCGTCCAGTGCTGTGCCGGGATCGAGTCCGCTACACCGGGGATGCGATAGCCGTTGTCTTTGCTGAGAGTACGGTAACCGCGGAACGAGCAGTAAATAAGATAAAAGTAAGTTACAGATTGCTGTCAGGGGTATTTACACCCGAAGAGGCCCTTTTACCCGAATCCCCTAAGCTTTATGAAAAGGGTAACGTTTGTTCACATCTGGTCCACCAGGAAGGCGATGTGGCAGAGGCGTTTCGACAATCCGCGATAGTAGTGGAGGGGCACTTTGAAACACCTTCGGTGGAGCATGGCTACATGGAACCTGAGGCTAGCATTGGGACGGTAGACGACGATGGAAATATTACAGTTTATGCTTCTACGCAATCACCCTTTGATATAAGAAAACAATTGTCGGCAGTTTTAGGATTGCCGGAAGAAAAGATCAGGATTATAACTACCCCAGTCGGAGGAGCCTTCGGTGGCAAGGTTGACAGCACAGTGGAGGCGTTGGTCGCTCTCGGGGCGTACCACCTGAAAAGGCCGGTGAAAATAGTCCTTTCGAGGGCTGAATCCCTAAAGGTGAGCACGAAGCGCCATCCATTCCAGATTGATTACCGGATGGGATTTGATTCAGGAGGGAAGATAACGGCAGTAGATGCCAAGCTCATTTCCGATGCCGGTGCTTATACTGCGCTAAGTCCTATAGTGATTGATCAAGCTTCTGCTTTTGCCTGCGGCCCTTACCGGATTCTAAACTTCCGGGTGGAAGGCTGGGCTGTTTATACAAACAATGCAAACAGCAGTGCCTTCCGGGGATTCGGTAACAATCAACCAGCGGTTGCCCGTGAGTGCCTTTTAGATGAGGCTGCCCGCAGGTTGGGATTGGATCCTTTCGAGATAAGGATGATCAACGCTCTCCAGGTGGGGGACCGCACAGTAGGTGGGGAAATCCTAAGAGCTAGCGTATCCATCAGTGCCACCATAGGAGCGGCCCGCGATGCTTTGGAAAAAGAGCTGGCGGCTAAGAAATCCGAGCAGGGTTGGCTCATAGGTGTAGGCGTAGCCAGCGGATATAAAAATGTAGGGAGCGGTAGGCAGGACAATGCCGGAGCCATATTCTCTTTGCTACCAGGAGGACGGATCCAGCTGAGGGCTTCGGCTGTGGATATGGGACAAGGAATACGTACGGCTCTTATACAGGTGGCCTCTAAAGCACTGGGGATTCAGGAGAATCTTTTTGAGGTCATAACCGGCGATACCGATCTAACTATCCGCCACGGTCCAGCCTCGGCGCAAAGGCAAGTTCTCGTTAGCGGGAAGGCTGTGGAATTGGCCGGCGGCGAATTTAAAAAATTACTGATACAGGAAGTTGCTGCTTGTCTTGATCTTTCAACGGACGGCCTGGTGTTAACAGAAGGTAATATTATCAATGCTAGGGGTCGCTTAGTAATGACGTTAGAGGATCTGGCGGCTAGGGTTACTTCAGCTGGGAAGACAGTTGAAGCATCCTATTATTATACAGCTCCCCAATCGTATGCAGACAAGAATGTAGATAATACCTCCGGGGAATACAGAAGGCATCCAGCTTATAACTACGCAACTCAAGTAGCGGTGGTGGGAGTCGACGAAACCTCTGGTCGAGTCAAGGTTTTGAAAATAATTGCTGTTCACGATTGCGGTCGGGTTATTAATCCTCAAAAGGTAGAAGGGCAGATAGAGGGTGGCTGCCTTATGGGATTGGGGTATGCTTTGTCTGAGTCGTACGAATTGGAACAGGGGATTCCGGTAACCAGGACTTACGGGCAGTTAGGGGTTCCCACCATAAAAGAGACACCGGAAATAAAGTGTATATTAATTGAAGATGAGGACCCTACTGGTCCGTTTGGAGCCAAGGGTATCGGGGAGTTGGCGGTTGTTCCAGTGACCCCTGCTATATTGAATGCCATATACGACGCTACCGGAGTCCGGATACAAAAACTTCCGTTTATTCCGGAAATGGTTTTGAAGGGTATGAAAAGATAGTGTAAAACAATATGGGGGATTACCTACGGGGAGGGTGTTTTCTAACGGCACACGCCAGGTAATTTTAGGTGCAGTATCGATCTGGGAAACGGATTGGCATAACAGTTATATTTATCGTGGTTCTAGTCTACATTGAAGTAACATCAACGCACCTTGGATACGGTAATATGACTATATAAAAATATAGCTCTTTTGTAGTGACAGGGCAGGTGGAGACCTGTGTACTGCTATATCACAAGGATTACATGGTCGGGGAAAATGGCAAGAAGGTTACGGTTGAGGTAGGAATGAATAAGTAATAGTTGGAATCCACTTATATTAAAGAGCGTCTGCCCTTAAAGGTAAGTGCTTTTTAATATGGGTGAAGACATAACCAGCAAATCAGTAAACTCGATTGAAATTGCTGAGCATCTTATGGACCTAAATAATGTACCAATGCTCGGTTGCGAAAATGCTTGGATAGCGGCAGGGGCTTTGATGGCAGCACTCAAGAACGAGGGAACTGCGAAGGTTACTAATGAACAAATTGTTGAAGCACTAAACAGGACAAAGAAACAAGCAATTGGAGGATATTGTGGCCTAACAGGGGTATGTGGGATCGCCCCTGCGATTGGAGCCTGTTTTAGTGTCATCCTTGGTGCAGCATGTTCAAAAGACCAAGAAACTGCCATAGCAATGAGAATAGTAGCAAGAATTCTTGACACGATTGCCAAGGAAACAGGGCCGTGTTGTTGTAAGAATTTCGTCCGAAAATCATTGGCCGAGGCAGTAAAAATGGTGAAAGATTATTTATGCGTTCACTTACCAATAGTCAGTGATAACATAGCTTGTAAGCATGTTGATAGACATCCCCATGGGTGCCGAGAAGAAAAGTGTTCATACTTCGAAATTTGATGATTGATGACTTGCTTGAAGAGGTCAGATTGCTCTGTTTTGTCGCATTGCCCGAATGGTGTGTTGGTGGATTGGGGGTGTCTTAGGTGATGCGGGAATATAAAAATATGCTCAGCAGAAATAAATCTGCTGAGCATATTTTATACAAATGAACCTTGTCACACTAGTCCTCTATCGTTCATAGTTTACCCCAAAAGGATGTGAGCGACAGTGCTATTACGTTGTCACCATTGTCAGAATATAAACCATTTAAGCTCGTGGGTTAAATGCACGGCCGAAACATTAAGGATAAAAATAATTACAGCGGCGAATCGCTCTGTTTATATCTGCCCAAAATGCTTAAATGCATCATCGAGCGCGAGCATTCCCCGCATTGATCATTAGAGATTCAACTTATCCACCGACATCAGCATGATGAGTGAGTTCTAAGCATAAAATTCATCGACATGTTCTTTACACATCCTCTCTTGGCCCTCGAGCGGAATTGGCGGTGGTCTTGACCCATCATATGTAGACTCATTTAGTGGTGAAATTCTAGTAACAGTAATAGAGATGGATACTAACTCTATGGGTAGTGCCGCGTGAGTATCGCACTGTAGTAATTAGTGCAATTATTATTTTAAGGAGTGTTGTTTAATGATTACACCCAAACAAGCACACGCTATGACAGGATTTCATTCTAGAAAGCGAACACCAGAGTTCGAGGCAGAAATGGAATCTTTGGCACCGGTTGAACCCGTCTTAAGTAAGGTGTCACGCAAGGAAGATGCTTGTGCCGTTTGAGCTAAGCCAAGAACGAAAAAAGTTGCAAGCACAGATAGGATGATCAATTTCTTTGTCATAGAACAACAGCTCCTTTCTTAAAAGGGGTTGAGGGAAAATATTATACAAAAATTTAATATAATAGGCGATTACAACTTACAGGAAGGCATCGTTTTTGAAATAAACTGAATATTTATTGGGTGTGGAGATGCATTCCTTTCTGCAAGTATCTAGAATTTGAATGCCACCTCGCGTTTAGTTGGTCTTGTGTTGCTTTTCGTGCTTATCACACTTGTCGAGAATGATTTACCATCCGTTCCCAGTACAGAAGGAGCAATCAAAATATTTCCATTGCTGGATACCAAAGCAATTGGTTGGACCTGATTTCTGGCTGAATTCAATGCTTGACCATTTACCAGTGCAGATTGGTATGACACCGTGCCCATATTTGCTAAAGGAACCAGTCGGTTATTGTCAGTTGAGGGCTCTTCGCTAATCCATTCAGCCGATGTTCCAATCCCCATTGCGTAGGAAGAATTTAATGTTACTGGGGGAATCGTTTGAGTTTGAGACTGACCGTTCACTGTAAATGTTAAATTCCACGTTAAACTTGAGTTCGCCGATGGAGATATGGTCGCGTTAATGGTCGAACCAATCGGAACAGCCATCGCTGTTTGAGCAGGAGCTGGTAACTGCTCCCAAAACACCTCAGCAACTGATCGACCGTTTTCAATTTCTTCACTAGTTCCCATTTGTAAAAGATCAGCTGACGAAGAGCCGCCTAAACCAATCCACTGTGCCGCTGCTGCATTTGGGTGAACAGAAGAAATGTTAGGGACTATCCAACTGCCAGAAACGCTAGTGTAGCAGCTTGTAGGCGAAGGAGAGTCAATGTATCCCGCCCAATTTTCAGAGTCCTGCATATTGGCAGGAAGGCTTGATTTTGAAGTGCTTTGTGGTTGTTGAATTTGGAGAACGTGTAGGTGCTTATGTGAAAAATTCTGAAAAAAAACATAATCGGACGTTATATGGTTATTCGTAACATGTAGAGAGCAGATCTCCAATCCAACAAAGAGTGCCAGAGAGACAACGTGAATCTTGCTAAACATAGTTTTCATAATGAATCCCCTCCATAATCTACACATTTAGACACAATTAGAATATAATTACGAATTTACGACAATGTTCACACATAGAGCGTATCATTTTGTAAACACTTAGTACATAGCTAATACTTATTGTCGTAATGAATAATTTCTATACAAAATTGCTTAATTTTTTACTCTTATCTCTGTTTTCAATTTTCATTATTATTTTATAGAATTATTAAAAACGTAAAAGGCCCAGCAGAAATAAATCTGCTGGGCCATTACGTTACTTAGCTATTTTCTTGGAGGATTGCGTTCTATAAATAGAGGAGCGAGTTGTAAATGAAAAAAATATTAGTTGTTGTAGAGACCGAAATTATAGTTGACGCCTCCTGTACTGCCAGCTTTGACGAAAGCCTGAACCAAAAGGCTTTAGATGTTATGCAAGGAATGCAAATAGGAATAATCAACAGATAGGCTATACCCTAGATCGTGAGGATACAGGCGAGGTCGGCCACTGAACTTATTTGCCAGATCGTTTGGACGGTGTGGCTTACTTATTTTGGACTTAATTCCTTAAATCTTTAAAGGGATTTCAAGGAAAATGTAGAATATTGAAGTTGCGGGTTTGAATGGGGGAGTAATAATGCCGTTTGTAAATCTAAAATTAGTTAAAGATCAAGTATCTTCGGAACAAAAGAAAAAACTTATTGAAGGGATAACGGATCTAATTGTTAATATTATGGGAAGGGACAGAGATTTAACTGTAATAACCATTGACGAGCTTGGTAGAGACAATTGGGCAATTGGAGGGAAAACGTTAGAACACACCTCTGGATATATCTGTTGAAGGGGTGAGGAGTTTTGACGGGAACGACGACCATAATTGGAATCAAGTTGCAATCTCCTTTTGATCCAGTAATCGTAGTCATTGTTCTAGTATTGGTTGGTCTTTATATATATTTTTATAAACTTAAAAGAAAATAAATATGAGAGGAATAGATAATGGCCCTCATTTTACTTATCAAAGAGGTCCCTTTGCTTATTTATGATAAATTAAAAAAAGAGGTCTAAAGGAAAATGATTTTTGACACTTTGTGGATAGATATTTTAATAATTGTCAGCATTATAGTCATTTGCATATTTGCATACAGAGAGAAGGCACTGACACTTTTGGGAGCGGTTTTTGCCTTTTTCCTGACTGTGGGGCTTTATATTTTTGGCGGTATTCCTTTGTTGGCTGCTTTGTTTGGATTTTTTATATCTTCCAGCTTTTTTACAAAATTAAGGACAAGGGAGAAGGAAGAGCTTGAAAAGGCTTTATATGAAAAGGGAGGAAATAGAGACCATATTCAGGTCTTAGCCAACGGTGGGGCTGCATTTGTCATAGCAGCAGCTCATTACCTGATGCCTGGAAAACTACTTTCAGTAGCTTCTTTTGTGGCAATAGCGGCATGCAATGCTGATTCATGGGCTTCGGAAATAGGTATCATGAGCAGGTCAACTCCTTTCTCCATTATAAATTTTAAGCCTGTACAAAGAGGTTTGTCTGGTGGGGTGACATTTTTGGGATTGTTGGCAAGTGCTTGCGGTGCTGTGTTTATTGCCGGAATATATTTTGTATTTATGCATGCAAGTATTCCTTTCCTTGAGTTGATAAGGGATTGTACAATTATTACTGTGTTAGGATTCACAGGGGATGCTATAGACAGTGCTTTAGGGGCGGTTTTCCAACCTGCCTACATTGACAGTACAGGGAGGCTCACGGAAAAAAGAGCTAACGGTAAAGTGCAAAACAAGAAGGTAAAAGGTTTTGGATTTTTCAGCAATGATATGGTCAATTTCGTAAGCTCCTTAGTGGCTGCATGTCTTGCATATTGTGTTTTAACTATACTTTAATAAACTTTGTATTTTATTCTGTAATTGCTGTAGTTGCTGGTGTTTTATTGTGGTTTACGATTCTTGGAATAATCGGTGATTCCTTGTTGTATATGCCTTGTAGCGTGTTTTCTTGGTTGGCGTCTTAGAGTAGGCAGAATTGGGTGGGGGAGTGGCTATGGATAAACTAACGTCCTGTAAAACGTGCTCAAAAGAAGTGGCACAGTCTGCCACTGTATGTCCTCATTGTGGCGCAAAACTAAAAATGAATCATATCGAAAAGTTGGTACTGTACGTAATTGTTAGCTATGTTGCAATATTTCTGTTAGCTACATTTGGAGTGAAATGGTCCAAGTAGTTCATTGGTTTGGGGCAAGCGTACTATTTCCCCTTACAGATCCGCCTTGGAATGTTGACTACGGCGGGAGCGCGCATCCAAGTTGGAAACCAGATCGTCAGATCATGAACGATTCAATGAGTACCGCAGATTTCAAGGATTTCATGTTAAAAGTATTCTCAACCATGAGCGCGGTCAGCAAACCGGGCTGCATGGCCTATGTTGTTATGAGTGCCCAAGAATGGGGTTCGTTGATGGATGCCCTACGCGAGGCAGGCTATCACTGATCGAGTACAGTCATTTGGAAAAGGACTCCATGGTACTATCTCATGCTGCAAAGAGATATGACAGATTCGCAACGACTGTTGTTTCAGTCGGAATTAAACAAAGTAAGAAAGAACAGAACGACCGCATTGCGCTCTTAGCATTATTTTTAGGCGGCGTTGGTGCGCTTCGATATTATATGAGCCAGATCGGGTTGGGTCTTGTTTACATTTTGTTTAGTTGGACGTTTATACCGGGAATCGTAGCTCTGTTTGAATTGTTCCTTATCCAGAAGCGAGTGAATTGTTACAACGAACAGATGGCACAGGAAGTTGCGGTTAAGGTAAAGGCCCTTACAAAGTAACGAACAAAAATATCTGAAGGAACTTCGAAAGGGGTTCCTTTTTTGAATAGATCAGAAAGTTTAAGTTTTGAGAGTACCCCTTTACTTGTTGAGAATGTGGGAACATCCGTAGTAGTATTGAATAAAATATACATATATTACCATTATTTCTACAGGTAGCTCGAAAAGGGGAGAACTATATGTGCAAATGTAAGGTTAGCTCGGACAAGAAACTTAGAAAAATAGAAATTGAATTGGCCCTCATTATAGTCTTATTGTTGGTTATCATCTGTGAACTCAATGATTGGGAAGAGAGTAAAGGGTGCGACGGGTGCGAAAGTTGCAACGCGAGCAAAGAGCCACAAGAGTGTAAAGAGTGTAAAGAGTGTAAAGAGTGCAAAGAGTGCAAAGAGTGCAAAGAGTGCAAAGAGTGCAAAGAGTGAAAAGTAGAGTAGTGAAATTGGCCTAGGTTGTGGACCTAGGCTTTCTCAATGCCCAACTTTGAACGTTCGTTCATTTTTTCGTTGACGACCAAAAAATCCTGCAAGTAGCCGAAACCGCCGCAACTATGACAGGTAATCATAAGCTTTCACACTAGTTTCCCCAAATATTTATCGCATTACGATTTACTTGTTTTGAATAAATGATCTATGAAAACAACTGATAGATACACCGAGAAAATAGAAACTGTTGAGAAAATTAAAAACCACTCTGTATTAAAAAAGTAAAAAATATGTATTTTATATGCAAGATAATTAACACCGTAAAATGTCAGAATAACTATGGACTTCCATCGCCATTTCAGTTTTAAAAAATAGATTAATATCATGGTAATGGCTAATAAAACATAATATAACACGGCTACTACGTAAGGACTTCTAACTGGATCGGGAATAAAATTTCCAGTATAATTTTGATATCCAGACAGAATAAATGCCCATAATATGGTAACTACATCCAGGGGAAACAATCCTATAAATATGAAAAAATAATACCTAAGTGGTTTAATACCTTTCAAGCTGTTTAAGTAATTTCTTTTTGCCCACCAGAAGTATACAATCAACGTAACAAATGTCATCCAAGTTCGATACCAATTATGCGAATAAATACCTAATGCCAAAAACAATTCTTCAATTAAACCATATATTCCAGACATTATTATCATCCAATAATACTCTAAATTAAAAACGGCAACTAAGAGGGCTGTTGCTGCTACTGAGAACTGTGAGAAAAGGTTCCCGGCAAGAACATCATCAAAAGGTGAGCTAAGAATAATCATCGGATAGTAATTATAGGCCCTAAAAATAATAAGTATTATTGTTTCGAAGAAAAAAACTAACCCTGCTAAAGTCATGTAGAAAGCAAAAACAAACTTATACCTTTTGGATTTGATAATTGAAAATATTACTTCAAATACGGTTAAAACACCTAATAGCACATACCAAATTGTATTAGTCCAAAAAAGATTCATTTCAATACCTTCCTTTGATACAATAAACTATTCTTTCATTATTTGAATAAAAAAAATATCTGTTTCATGTATCATTACCAAGTACATTAAAAGCCTTCAAAACAAAAACCTCTTTTCATCTATTTGATGCATGATAACGGTATGAAAAAATAGATTATCGTTGTTCCTAATAAAAATGCTAATGCCCAAGCAATCGGGGGTTTTTCATGATGAATTTTTAGCAATGGAAACATGACCGTAGCAAATAGTATTGACAACCCGATATTCCAACCATTACTATATTTGAAATTGCCGAACCAGCCACAAACCAGTTCGATTAGAGTAAAAAGCACCACCCACAATAATACATATAAAACTTTCTTCAATTTACCAGTGAGCGGAAAGTGTGTAAGATATAACAGTGTGCTTGATGGCCACACTGTAACACACATAAATAGAACTGAAAAAGTTACCCCCAACTTGAGTGAGGTTTGTTCCCAAAGGGGGTGATTGTAAGAAACGAGATTATAAATTAAGTCACCCACTATGAAAAAAAGAATAGTTGGGTAATATCTTTTCCAATTTTTCCAATCCGACCATTTATATGCAGAGAGTATCCAAATCAAGGGCAGTAATAATTTCATGTAAATCCTCCGGAAGGTTATTAAATTATTATCTCCACTTTTGAATCAACCTATCGAGCCCCATAGAAATGATCGTTTGGTTTGACCTTCCTGGTACACCGCCCCCATCCGTTTCCTGCACAAGGGAAACGAAGATTTATGAGTGCCAGAGTAATGTTGACGGAATAAAAAGTATTGGCGAAAATGCTTTTTTCAATTGCACAGGCTTAACAGCTACTAGCAATCCGCAAGGAGTGATGGATACCCCCAGCTAAATTAATTATATATCGTCTCACAAGATAACACCCTCCCACACTGATTTAGTGTATGAGGGTGTTATTTCCATATTAAATATTGATTATGACAATAAATAAAACTATAGACTTAATATACGGCAAATGCTAGACTATATTTACGAATTATGTCACAAATATATGATAATAACCTGAATATGTCGAAAGGTGGAATTCGTATGTTCAGCTTTGTGATCAGTAGATATGACAATTTCTTGCTGAGTTCCTCATCTGTGCGAAGGTGGCTAGGAGGCACAACTTTGGCAGGCTTACTTTTGGCAAGTAGCCTTCCGGGATTGGCTCTAACACAAACTGCAACCATCAACACTTATAGTAAGCCAATGCTCGTTGCTTCATCTATTGTACCAACTGGAACCTATACTAATATTGTGTGTAAACAATTGCATTGGAGAACCAACCTTATAAAGACCAATACGGTAATAGCTCCTGCATCGAAAAAACTAGTTTTAATTCAAAGCCATCCAGTTGCGGCCACAACTCAACCCATGAACGTATTACATACAACGAAATCAATTAAAAATACATTGCTTGTTCAAGTAGTGGCAAGGTTCCAAAAATTTGTTTCTAGATCAGATCATTCTGAGATTGTAGATCACGCTCTAGGCCTACTAGGAGTTCCATACTTATTTGGCGGAACAAGCCGTAGTGGTTTTGATTGTTCAGGATATTCTCAATATGTATTTAGATGCTCCGGTATTTCTCTGCCTAGAACTGCTTCTGAACAATTCAACGTGGGATCCTCGGTAAACCAAGGGCAACTTCAATCAGGTGATTTGGTATTCTTTACAACATATGCTCCAGGACCGTCTCACGTCGGAATATATATAGGTTGTGGACATTTTGTTGCTGCTTCTAATCAGGGAGTAAGTATTTCGGACCTAAGTAGTAGCTATTACGCAAACCATTATCTAGGTGCTCGTCGTGTGAGTTAATATTTTATAGTCGAAACATCCAACATAATTTCAATAAAAACTTGTGGGTTCCGTTCCGATGTTCACTTAACAAATAATTGCATTAAAAACGGAGGCTAATTGTGATGTAGGCACAGTTAAGCCTCGCTTTCTTCTTCGCAGTTTACAGTTCTAACGCTCCCCTATAAATACGTCTCCCGGCACACCCGGCGGCTTCTGGAATGGTGTGTTGGAGGATTGGGGTGTCTCTGCTGAGGTGGGAACATAAAACACAAGGAATTAGAGTGTTTCACATTCCTTGCTAACTCCTCAACCAAACCGGGTAAGGGTTTGGTTGAGGAAGTATGTCTATTTGTATGATGTTAATTAGCTGTTGTAAAGGATAATAACATAAAAACTTGTACTATATGCAATAGGGCGGAACCCACTAATGTTAGGTATCCGCCTTTCGTTTTACTCATTCTGGCAGGGTTTAAAACGATCCTCTTGATTAAATTCTAAGATATTACTTCTTTAATCGTCGCTGAAATTGAGGCAATACCCTGCATTTCTGCCGGAATAATGATTTTTGTCGCCTGGCCATTTGCCGCTTTTTCTAACGCTTCAAGCCCTCTGATTGCCAGAAATTCCTTTGAACCTTTGTTTGCAGCTTCTTGGATTTTAGCTATTGCTAAAGCTTGGCCTTCAGCCTCGATGATTCGGGATTTCTTGACAGCCTCGGCCCGGAGAATTTGGGCATCACGTTCGGCCTCAGCAACAAGGATAACGGCTTGCTTATTGCCTTCAGCCGTTAGGATTGCTGCCTGCTTGGCGGCTTCTGCAGTGAGAATGGTGGCCCGTTTTTGACGCTCAGCTTGCATTTGTTTTTCTAAGGCGTTCCTAATCTCATCCGGGGCGATGACGTTCCGAATTTCCGCCCTCACCAGTTTTATTCCCCAATTATCACTGGCCGAATCCACCGCTTCTTGGAGGCGAGAGTTAATATTTTCCCGAGACGTAAGAATATGGTCAAATTCCATATCACCCACAATGCTCCGAAGGGTTGTTTCAGTGATTTTCTCGATAGCAAAGATAGGATTCTCCACCCCATAAGTATAACGCTTGGTATCAGCAATTATATAATACATCACAGTGTCAATTTTAATTAGCACATTATCTTTGGTAATAACAGCTTGCGGTTCAAACTCAATTACTTGTTCCTTTAAGGACATTTTTCGGACAACGTTTTCTATGAAGGGCATCTTAATGTGCAATCCAACATCCCAAGTTTCTTTATAAGCTCCAAGTCGCTCAAGTACAAAAGCGTACCCCTGTGGGACGATCTGGATATTCTGTACAACTGTTGCAACTGCAATAATAACTACTAGTGCAATTAAAAAAGTAAAAATCATCTAAGTCAGTCCTTTCTTTCAATTAATAATTTGACACCTTGAATTCCTTTGATAAGCACTCGATCTCCAAGGTCAATACCTTTTTCACTTTTATAAAGTGCTGCCCATTCAATACCGTTAACCTTTACTAGAATTCCATTAGCATTTTTACCGCACACGATAGCCTCCATTCCGATAAGTGCATTAATATTGGTCTTATACTTATAGGATTTTAAGGCGTATTGCCGGAAAAACTTAAGAGAAACCAGTGAAACTACCAAAAAGATAGCAATTTGAATCCATAAAGTCACTCCCAAAAGAAAGAGACCATAAGCAACAATGGCCCCAAACCCAAACCAAAGAGTGAAAAAGGTGAGGGAAAACATTTCGATTATGATAGAGCCAGCAAAAATTGCTAACCAGATCATAGAGAGCCCTCCGTTCGTTTATTATATTCCAAGCAATATGTATACAATTGATTCGCCATTCACAAGAGAATCCCTTTATTTCGACGGGATTCTCTGTAAAAGATGAATTATTAAGATATTAGATACCTGTAAATACCAATCATCGCCATAGGACCGTAAATTTGGAACTCATGATGGAATCAGATAATGTTATGTTATGAAATGACACCTGTATCCTTATTGTGAATGCTTGGTGCTATTGCATTACGCCCACTGTCGCATCCAATGCCAAAATAATTTTCTTCTTTCCGTATCAAAGTACTGTAACTTAGCTTCGCTAAAGACCCAAAAAACGAACTCTATTGTCTACAAGGGGTAGTACCAGCGAAGCTGTCACCAGGGGCAAAGTAGATGGTATTAAATGGGATATTTATTTATAACCTCGTTATATTCTTGTTGGGCATCAGTAATAGCTAACCTTGAATACACCTCAAGAGATTTTGGCTTTCGTGACCAGAATATGGTTGAATAATCGCATCATCTATACCCTGCTTTTTCAGCCAAGTTAACAAAAAGCTTCTTGGGTAAAGATAGCAGGGAGTGAAAACCGGCCTTTTGCTTCTGGAAAATGTCTTTGCGTGAAAAATACATTACCACACTCACCGTTATTGTTGTAAGCTCCGACAATAGCCACAGATGTTTGATAGTGGTCTTGTCCGGCTAGACGGGATGTTGTGTTGGTTCCATTGACTGTTTCAGCCAATGAGGATACTACTGTCCCGAATAAAAACAGTATAGTTGCTAGAACTACGCCCAGTAGTTTATTCATAATTCTTTCTCTCCTTCCTTCTTTTTTAATTATTACACATCATCAACCTTACTTTGGATATTTACAGCAAATTAAAAAAGCAGGGGCGAGAAATCGCCCCTTTCACGGAAACGCACTTGTGGATTATTTGCGAAGCTCCGACTTAAAAGTATTTCAACATAATCCTAGTTTGTTAATCACGGTGCCAACCATGTGGTAGTAAAAGTATTGTACCATGTCGGGTCGCTTACTTTAGATTCAGCTATTCCATTCTTACCCATTGTAACACCCTTAACGATAGATTGTATTGCAAACGGATTTGCAATACAAGCACATTGAGGTTGAGTCGTGCCTTCGGGTCCATAGCTATATGATCCTTGCCAGTTTACTGTACCATAATTAGGCAAAGGAAAATAGTTACCCACAGCTATTTGGGGAGCTTCAGTAATCCATTCTGCCAGGCTATTATTAACTGCACAATTTGGTTCCATAAAGTCTCCACGCCCAGTGAAAACAAAATAAAATTCCAAGCTGTTAAGATTAGGACTGATTTGTAGAATTCTCTTAGAGCGAACCGGTTGTCTTCACAACGTGCTATAAATTACCAACACCATCAGGGCCCCGCCAACATTTCAACTATGTTGGCGGGGCCCCTGTTGGGGTATACGTGTAAAACTAAGCCACATGATGGAAGCATTAACCATCATGTGGCTTTTTCTGGGCACATGAGTATGGGTGTTTTTGTCCATCCCCTCGAAAAGGTATATTGGGGTAGTACCAGCGAAACTGTCACGACCCGCAAACGCATGGGTTAAATTGGAAGACTATTGATTACCTCGTTAATGAGGTGTCGCTAACATTTCCGACAACCCCCCCGTTAAGGAATTTATTGAATGAAAGTTGGTGATTTTACCAACTCTTACTCAATTTCTAAAGTTTAGCGGTCTTATCATCTAATTCAGGAACTTTACGCACATCAAAGGTAGGTGGATATCTTACAGACGAATTTAAAGGAATAATTCTTCCAAAAAGTAAGGGAGATTAGATAAAATGACAGCATCCAATCAATCAACTGGAGAAAATTCACGAAAAAGAATTAGAAGAGATTATATGGGAAAAATATTATCTAGGGGATTGCTAGTGATACTAATTTGGTTAGTGTTATTCAAATTACAATACAATATTTTGTCAGTATTTAATTATTATCATAGAAGTCTTAACTTGAATCCATTTGCTGCTCCTTTAAATGTAAATGGAAGAATTAATTTCGGGGAGATGATAGATAATGTTATAATTTTTATTCCTTTTGGCTTGCTTTTGAATGTCAATTTCAAAAAAATTGGATTTTTACCTAAGTTTGCTTTAATACTGTTTTTTAGCCTTACTTGCGAATTAATTCAATTTATCCTCGCTATTGGAGCGACAGACATAACAGATGTAATTACAAATACTGTTGGAGGCTTTCTTGGACTAGAATTATATAGTTTAAGCAATAAATATATTAATAATAAAAAATTAGACAGAGTTATTATTTCTGTTGGTACACTTTTGCTCGTATTATTGCTCTATTACCGTATCCATTATTTGCATTTTAAAAACATGTAGTCACCTAATATTTTTAGTTATCCTTTTTCGATTTTCTGTTTCTTGGTTCACAAAATATTTCGATGAAATCAGCGCAGGAATGGATCATCTTGTTGAAGAATCGGAGGAAGATATTTCCCTCTCACCAGAAATGGACTTTATGGCAAATCGACTAAATACGATAAAAAACAACTTGGAAAAACAAAAGAAAGCTGCACTTGATGCCGAGCAGCGCAAAAATGATTTGGTAGTTTACTTGGCTCATGATATAAAGACACCTCTGACCTCCGTCTTAGGATACTTAAGTCTTCTGGATGAAGCTCCTGATATGCCTTCTGAACAGAAGGCAAAATATGTCGGCATTACCTTGGAAAAAGCTTATAGATTAGAGTAGCTTATAAATGAGTTTTTCGAGATCACAAGATTTAATCTTCAAACTATTGTTTTGAATAAAGAAAAAATCAATTTACTGTTCATGCTCCAGCAGATGGCCGATGAATTCTATCCAATGCTGACTCCACAAGAAAAGCAGGTGTCAGTCAATGTGCCTGACGGACTCACTCTGTGGGGAGATGCCGACAAACTGGCCCGTGTGTTCAATAACATTTTGAAAAACGCGATAGCCTATAGCTATGAAAACAGCGTCATTGACATTTGTGCTAAACAGCAGGACAAAAATATTGTTATAACTTTTACTAATCAGGGAAATCCAATCCAACGAGAAAAACTGGAAACGATATTTGAGAAATTTTTTCGGCTGGACACATCCCGTTCTAGCAATACAGGCGGTGCCGGGCTTGGACTGGCTATTGCCAAAGAAATCGCAAACGCGCATGGAGGCAATATTTTCGTGCAAAGTAATACAGAAAAGACAGTCTTTACTGTCGTGCTTCCCACCTTCACCTTTTCTTTATGCACATCAAATTAATCTCAAAAAAATAATTATGATAGGAGCAAACTTGCCGAAAGGCAAGGACGCAAAGCAATAGGGTCTAAGGTGCGAATGCATGATGACAGCCTGGCTGCCACGAAGAAGTTGCGCATCAAACCTGCCCTTACAAGCCAGGTTTTTTATAAAATGATCAAAAAAGAAGGCGGCAACCGCCAAACAAAAAAACGTAAGTTTGGCGGGCCTGTTTCCATGCCTGAAAAAGCAATATCGTATCCCTCCAAGCTCAGCCGTTTGGAGGGATTTTCTTTGCGAATCCAATTTGTCTTTAACTATAGACGACCATCATAAGAAAATCTTAAGAAGTTCATAAGATGGAATTCCAACATAGCTCCTTGTTCTGTGGTTGAATAATATCAGCACAGAATAAGGAGCTGTTTTATTATGGTACCTGTTTCCTCGTCTGTAAAAGAAACTGGTGGTAACATTTCACCATGAAGCATAGAATAACCGCCGTTTCTTCCTACTTCGTTAAGACGGTTAGCCAACTATCTTAAAGGATGTGAGCAAGGAGAGAGTGGATAATAATTAAGTTCGCATTGTAGGGAACATCGCACGCTATGGCTGTATCAACGGAGATAGTTGTATCTGCTTCGAGAGCCTATAAGCGGTCAGGAGGTCGCTGTCGCTGCCGACAAAAACGCGACCAATAACGAGCGCCGAATTATTTGGTGAAGAAATCTGTGACACCCCCTGCGGCACGGTCCCTTTCCAACCGGGGCCACAGATCAGGTAGGCTCCGGCCTCGGTCCCCGTGGTACGTTTGCCGACGTAGGCAAAGGCAGTATTTTTCGACGGATCGGTGAACTGCACACTGCAATAGCGACCGGCCATGTCCGGCACATGCAATATTTGCGGCCCCTTACTGAGGTCTAACCAGCTGATCGTGATGAGCGTGTCACGGTTCACGCCAGTAGTCGTTAAGTGCGAGCCTGATGAATGGAGGGGGTCTACAAATTGCGCTTATGGTTGCGTATAGAGCGTGTTAATTGGGACGGGGCCCTCACCAAACCCTTTAACAAGGATCGCTCTCTTAAACACGGACAGAAGCATACGCGGCAAAAAGTAGATGACAATGAACCATGCTGCGACCATGAATGAACCGAAAATCAGCAAATGCTCGTATCTCACATGTTCCATCATTTCACCTCCACTACCGGCGGCACGTTGTATTTTCCGCCTAGAATTGCCGCACCGGGCATATATACGCGCAACCAAAGAATGAATTTGCTCGAGGGCGCGGGCAGCCAGTTGGATTCGCAACCTGCCGGAGCGGCGTTCTGAATGTAAATATCAATAGAGCCGTCGGCGTTTGGCACGAGTCCCGACCGATCACTCACGCTATACCCATTGATTGAATTCGCCACAAATCGATTCTGCGCATCACCCATGGTCAGTGACCAGAACGCATTATTCGGCGGGAGTCCACCCGCCGGAAAGCGCATGATGTAGTTGTGCTCTCCGGAGAGGTCATGACTCGCGCCATCTACGGATGTGGTCCAGTACATCGCCTCTTGCGGTATGTTTACTGGGCCAGGAAAGGCTAGGGTACACGCGGCTCGCAGCAACATGCCGTTGCCAGGTACGCTCAATCCAAACATGGTGATCCACCCGTTAACCTTTGAGGCCTTCAGCTTTGCGATAATTTGGGCCGTGAAAAGCGCCAACCCGAAGCCGACGAGAATGCCTTGAATCACGTCAGTTCTCACAGGTCTTGTTTGGATAAAGAAGAACGATTTGATCAAGACATAACCGCAAATTACACCGCTGATCGTCAATAGATAATTATACGCTTTGTTGGTCATTTAGTTATTCCCTCCTAGTTCTGCCCGCAGTGGGGATCGTTACATTTGTCGGACGCGAAAGACCGAAACAGGGCATAGCCCCTTCGCCGGGGTGAGTAGCCCGATGCCGCTGTAATGCTTTTCTACCTCTAATTCACTGTTGGACGGCATGGATCAAAAAACCAAATACTTAAGGTCTTGATCCCAGTTATATATAGAGGACACTGACATCAATAACTGCCAGTGCCCTCTATATAATCAACTACTCTTTTTTAGCGTAAAAATACGAAGCTACAAAGGTAATGACCACCCATAAGAACACAGGTATAATTATAGCCAATCTCATCACAAAGTTTGTTGGTAAAATCCAAGCCAAAATAATTATGAAAAGACCCATTGGTATACCTAATTGGCCTCCTAGCCGATGCGTACGATTCCAACTTTCTGCACTCGATATAGTCCATGGAGTGCGGAATCCGACCCACCAATTTGGTTGAAGACGGGGTAAAATGTTTGCTAAAAGTATGAACATAATGCCAATTATAGTTGGAACCAATCGCATCGTTGCGATCTTTAAGACATGTCCGAGCACAGTTAGATACACTAAGCTAATACATACGACAAGGACACCACCAATATATCGGTAGGTTGGCCAAAAGGTCTCGTAGTTCTTTTTCTTTGGGTCAATTCTCCACAGCACGTGCCACAAGAGAATGATAAAGAGCATGACTGCTGGTTCATACAAAACTATTAATAAACGCGGAGTCGTTCGGTTCGCATTACCAATAACCTGTGCAGGGAGATGAGTGTAAGCTATAATTCCAAGTATTATTGCTAAAACCCATGTAAGCCAACCCCACCAAGGCATTGCTTTATTCTTTTTCATCACTATTTCCACCTCCAAAGTGTTCAAAAAGCCACCCAAGCCATTCTTGCAAAATTGTTGTGTTTAGCCTGTAAATAATAAAGTTTCCTTCCTTCTGATCGAGAATCAAATGTGCATTTTTGAGCACATTCAAATGACGACTAACTGTCGGCTGAGCATGCGGAAAGTGGTTTGCAATTTCACCAGCTGTTTTGGGTCCTTCCTTCAATAATTCGATGATCTTTCTGCGTGTTGAGTCGGACATTGCCTTAAAGATGCCCTCATTCATTTGATTTCACCTGCCATTAAAACTTTTCCTAAGTGCAATTTGATTATATAGCTAAATAGCTAATAAGTAAATAATTTATTAGCATTTTCTTTGGAGCAGGGGCTACCTTTCATGTGAGTTCTGGACTCATGAGTCATATTGGCCCTTAAAGCCTGGACTGCACGAATGGATATCGCCTTCGTGATCTCACGAGTCTCTGATACTCCCTGCACTGCATCAACGAGTCCCTTCCGTCCCATGCATAACGCCCAACAATCAAAGATGACCGGGCGAGTCCTTATAGCACTTGAGAGCCGAGCTAGTTCCTCTGATTCAAGGTTGATATACTTCCGGTAGCCTGCGACAACGGCATCGACGCATTGCAGATCCCCTCGCAAGCCAGCGGCCCAAAGGAGAAACCCCAGCGACGAGATGCGTGACCCACGTCCAGCTCCGGTCCAATCAATGACTGCCCATTTGCCAACATCCACTTTGATCATGTTCGTTGGAACAAAATCTGGATGGATTAACGCCTGAGGCATTTCGCGGAAGTCGTCGCTCTGTTTGAGCTCGTCAAGTAATGTTTCATAGAGTAAGCGCTGCTCCTCTGGCACGATTTGCTCTGAGCCCATGAGCAACGACAGCGCGGCCTCGATCTCTTCTCGTGGTCCCCCTTGCAAGGATAAATGGTGCCAAGCTCCGCCCTCTCGTGCCATGGAACCCAAGGTAACGGGCAATGTATGTAGACGACCGAGTAAGACGCCGAGAAAATAGAAGGCTTTGACGCTGCCTTTCGGTTTGGTCCCGTGGACATAATTTGTTACTAGGACTGGCTGTTCTTCATGCAAGGATACTGCGTTGGGGTGAGCACATCGCTCGGCGGGATAACCTTGCTGCTCCAGGAAACGAAGGATTTCTGCGTCACCCTGAACACGTTTCACTGGCATTGCCTTGGAGAACAATCGCGCTATCCAGGTTAGGCCATCGTGGCGATCGACGCGAAACACACCTAAGTCAAGTTCGGTTAGTTGTTTGACTCGTATTCCATACATACTTTCAAGGTGTGAAGAAAGGCGTTCCTTGCCTGAACGAGTGTACATCTGCTCTTTGAATTCATCTATCTTCATCGTATGAAATTCTCCTTGTTGTAGCCTTGCTTTAGGGGGTCCTTGGTATAGAACATGTCAATTAGACTGTTAGCTAGTAAGTGGGGCCAGACGTAGCGGATGGTTCCGTGGCTCAACCAATATTAGCATAACCATTGACTTAACATTAACACTCATATCGCTACATAATCTCGATAAGAGCCTTGAGTAGAGACAGCGATCTAACAAGAATAACCAAAAAGTAATCGATAGGTTACAAACTGCTATTCACGCCAAAAAGGCATCCAGGAACTCAGGGATAATATATAGGTGAAGCTCTGCTTCAAAAGACTCATACCGTAGAGAAAGATTTAGAGCAGGAATTTTTACGGGTAATGAATAGGGAACAGGGAGTTAAGCTGTAAAACCAATTTAGCTTAGAAATGAGTGTATCCGTATTCATATGGTTCGACCTCCATTTATAGATTCATTAAAATTGTATGTACAGGTTAATTATACTCAAAACTGTCAAAATTGATTGTTCGGACTACACATGAAATTTTCAAAAATAAGTATTTGGCAGATCAAATTATTTGTTGAAAATACTTAAACGCCGAAATTGCTCAAGAGATTTCGGCGTTTTTGAGGAAGTGGATGATGCGTTAACTTGTCATATCGTGACTTATAGAACCCAAGCCAAAACAATAGGTCGAATCAATAGATGTCAGGACGGGTTCATGAACACCGTATTTCCAGCATTGGTGTTTATATCTGAGTAGATAGGTTGAACCGTATTTTGTGAGACAGGAGTTAATTTCTTTTGCTCACTTGTTTGCTCAGTTGGCTTTAGGTAATCGTTTTGTGGAGGGGTGTCAAAAAGTGAATCGTGCCCTAATTTAGACGCTGCGAAGGTAGTAAGTAACCCATATACCATATTGCTGAAAACGTAAGAAAGGTTACTTGCTGCATCTTTAGGTTTAACGCTATTCTGAGGTACAACATTGGGAATGGCTGTAGCAATAGCTCCAATGCCAATTCCAGCTAGTACACCTTTCGCTATAATGTCATCCCGTCCATTTTTCGACATGTCATTAATTATATATTTGGCTCCTAAAATGCTCACAGCAGAATTCATTACAAATCCAAGGAGATGTCCCCTCAAAGTCTTCGCTTGACTTTTTGAAACAAACATTCCTGCTGAAGCCTCCCTGTATGACCTCTTTGAAATACCTGCAATATGAAGTGGTACGTCAACCAACATTAGTCCTGCTAAACCAATCATCCCTGATACGATTGCAAGGGTATTTCTATCTTTAATTTTTGCCAAGTTAATTACCTCCTCTAGACTATTTGCTATTTATTTTTTGATAAAACAAAGGAAATAAACCATGGGTATTAAAGGAAAAAGAGTTTCATCAAAAAAATGTAGATTACTGGAATATATTTACATTCATATGGCTGATAATATTTCTTAAGTATTCTAGAAAAGGAAGGAGAATTATATGATATTCAATAATAAAAGTGGAGTCACATACAAGGTTGATATTGATTTAGGAGAAATAAAAATCGAATGTATGAAGCCAATGAGTTAAAACTCTATGAATACATTGTCCATATTAGAACCATTCCCAAGTATTATATGGGCACGAGTTAGGACTTTCTGCAAGCTCCATTACCATAGTCCGATAAACTACCCGAAAAATGTAATCTAAGAAAAAGAATAGCTAACCACAACAGAGCCTTTAGTTATTGGAGGCTCTTTTATATTTCGTTTTATCTTAGCATCCAAAATATTACTCAAAGGGAGTGCTCCCTTTCTAGATACGTTGGTTTTTAGAAACTTGTATGGCTCATCCTCCATCCTCCAGCTTTCCGGTTCGGTGAGCGAGCGCAATTGATGTTATAAAAGAGATCGTTTATAAGCCGAAACTTACTTATGCGGATTTGGCTATGCTGATTGACAAGATTAAGGAATTTGAGCGGAAAGTAAAGGGAAGTTGAGTCGAAGTACGAGAGAGACTTTAACATCTTTAAGTAATTGGAATATTATGTACAAAAACAAATAAGGCGGCGTAATAATGACGACTATCGATATTTTCCCTACTGACAGTGTATATATTTCTCAATTTTATCACAACACTAATTTTGGAACTGTCAATCAATTGTTTACAGGACAATATTTTATAATTAAGGTTAATCATTGTAAACCTGATGCTTATAGAACATTATTGAAATTTAATATTTACTTTGCTCTGACACAATATGTAGTGCTAGGCTATTTCTTTTTGTGAATAGAAAAGATAAACCCAATGCAGAACTCTCACCACAAACGGTAACAATATATGAGAATGAAAATGACTTTAACCAAGCAACAGTAACATGGAATACAGCACCAAAAACTATTATTACTCCTTATTCTTTTAATGTAACCGATCATGATGTTGGGTCTTATATAGGAATTGATATTAAGGATTTAATTCAAGGTTGGGTTAATTCTTGCCATGCGAATTACGGTATTACACTTATTGGGATCGAAGATAAAATAGATACGATTATTGGGTACGAAAGTACGGGAAGTGTCAATCCACCTTTTTTAAGTATAAGTTACAGCTCATGTCCAGGAGCAACAGGAGCAACTGGATCAGCCGGAGCGACCGGAGCAACTGGAGCAGCCGGATCAACCGGAGCAACTGGAGCGACCGGAGCAACTGGAGCGACCGGAGCAACTGGATCAACTGGAGCAGCCGGATCAACCGGAGCAACTGGAGCAACTGGTGCAGCCGGAGCAACCGGAGCAACTGGAGCAACTGGAGCAACTGGTGCAGCCGGAGCAGCCGGAGCAACTGGAGCAACCGGATCAACCGGAGCAACTGGAGCAGCCGGATCAACCGGAGCAACTGGAGCGGGAATAGCAGAATATGCCTATATTTATAATTTGGGCCTTCAAGTCGTACCGATAGAAGCAGATATATTATTCAGTGATAACGGAGTAATTCTAGGTAACATTACTCATGCGCTGGCAACAGCTCCAATTATCCTTGGTGATGCCGGCACTTATTCTATATGGTTCAACGCTTCATGTAATGAACCAAATCAGTTTGCCCTCTTCCAAAATGGCGTTGCCGTAGCAGGTGCCATCTATGGTTCCGGAGCAGGCACTCAACCGAATCCAGGTATGGTAATTATTACAGCGAGCGCTGGAGATGTGTTAACTTTGAGAAACCATTCTAGTACGGGGGCTGTTACCCTACAGACTCTAGCCGGAGGGACACAAAGCAACGCAGATGCCTCTATATTGATCCAAAAAATGAGTTAGAAATCATAATAAATTAAAAGGTACTCCAAAGTTTATTATGTAATAATACACGATTAGTTAAGTTATATCTTACTTGCCAGAACGTATTCAAACGGTCTGGCTTTTTTATTTTCCTATGTCAAAATGTGAGAACTTACATTGAAGTTACATCCACGCACGTGGAGGCGGTTAGTTGTCTCAAGAAAATAGACAGCTAGAAGGCGCTTGTGGTGCGGGTTTCGGAAATTTTCGTTTTGCTTAAATGGGTGTATGGGGAAATAAGGCTAAATGTTTTCTTCCTTCGTCCACGGAAACATATTGGCTGTTTGGGTACGATTTTAGGGGTTATGCCTAGCACGCAGGAACATGTTGTGCGATATGTAAATGTTGTCAATTGCGTTGGTAATTTCTACGGTGGCAAATAGAGAGCCATCGTAAAAGGATGGCAATGAAATGTCAGAATGTTTTAGTTAACCTTCTGACATTTCCCATTCTTTCTTGGATTATTTTTACTGCTTGGGAGGAAATGAACGAAATATGCAGAAAGTATTTAGGAACGAATTAGGAGAAGGGAACCAGCTTTTTATAAATTAAGGGAGACAAAAATGACCGAGATAAGAAGAGCAGAAACTGAAGACTTTGATCAAATTTGGACTATTTTACATGAAGCTTTTTTAAAGGGAAATACATATGCTTTCTCCCCTGATACCTCTAGGGAAGAAGCTTTCCATCTTTGGCTGGAAATGCCTATAGCTACATATGTTGCAGTCGAAAATGGGCTTTTAGTGGGTACATATTTTTTGAAACCAAACCAACCTGATTTAGGTTCACACGTTTGTAATGCAGGCTATGTTGTCAGATCTAATGCTCGTGGAAAAGGTACAGGCAGACTTATGTGTGAGCATTCACTTAAAGAAGCTAGTAAATATGGATTTAAGGCAATGCAGTATAATTTTGTAGTTAGTACTAATCAAGTAGCTATAGAACTATGGGAAAAATGTGGGTTTGATATTGTCGGCACACTTAACAAAGCTTTCAATCATATGGAGTATGGTCTGGTTGACGTTTTTATAATGTATCAGTGGCTACATAAATAAATTTGGTTAGCCTAGTCGTTTTAAATACAGGACAAAAATAGATTAACATAGGCATTAGGTGTTTGATCTTAATTTTATATTTATCGATTTGTGAATAGTGTTGAATTAATTGTTCCTTTCTAGAAATGACATAAATGGGGGTGATCATAATCGGTGTTAGTTACTTCAGGGATATTGAAATTCCCGAAATCGAAATTAAAACCTGTAGTGGGTCAGTTCATGCATCTAAAAAACATGTTCATGAGGAGCTTTCTATAGGTCTAGTTGAAAAGGGGATTAGTGTATTTGAAAACGAGGACCGAACTTTTGTAGTTGGTCCTCGCCATCTGGTTATTATACCTCCGGAAATGATACACAAATGTTCTCCACGGAACTATGAGAATTGGCAATTTAAGATGTTATACATACAACAAGCATGGATTAAAAAAGCTTTTGGGTTACACACACTAGATTATGTCCCGACGGTAAAGAGGTTAGATGAGAAAAGTTTAAAGCAAATTTTAAATTTATTTCGAATTTTACTAAGCAAATTATCAAGGATACAGAAAGAAACTTGTTTAATTCGTGACCTGCCTGGAATTTTGAATCTTGACAATTTTACTGAAGAAGACTCGGAATTATATGATAGTCACAACTCGAAGGCATTCAGAACCTCCCGTGAGTATCTGCATGATAATTATTTAGAAAATATAACCTTAGATAATCTAGCCGTTGTTTCTGGAGTAAGCAAATTTTATCTTATAAGACTCTTTAACAAAACGTGTGGTATTTCCCCGCATGGGTATTTAATGATGTTGCGGATCAATTATGCAAGAAAGGAGTTGCGTAAAGACATGTCCATTGCTGAAATTGCCGCAGGAGTGGGATTTTATGACCAGAGCCATTTTTCTAAAGTATTCAAACAGTTCATAGGTACTACACCAGATTATTATCGAAGATCCTAGTGGATGTCAGAGCAATTTTTTCCTATAGATTTTCTCTCTCAGGTCGTAAGATAAACAGAAACGGCTAGGAGGATGGACTGTAAATGAGAGGGAGCATATTGTACGGGCACCTGATTACGTTGCTTACAGTATCTATTTGGGGAACAACCTTTGTTTCTACTAAAATTCTACTGGGACATCTTACCCCAGTGGAAATACTATTCTATCGCTTTCTTATTGGGTATTTCGCGCTGTTTTTGCTTTACCCGAGGACTCATAAGATAAAGAGGCCGAAAGAAGAACTTTTGTTTTTTGGATTGGGACTTACCGGCGTTTTGTTATATTTTATGTTGGAAAACACAGCCTTACAATTTACATTAGCTACCAATGTTGGACTTTTGTCGGGTACAGTACCAATTCTAACTGCAATCGTGTCACACTTTTTTACAAATGATGAAAAGTTCATCAGAAAGCATTTTTGGGGGTTCTTAGTGGCAATTGCTGGAACAGCAATGGTCATTTTTAATGCTCAAGTTGTATTGAAATTGAACCCCCTTGGGGATTTCCTTGCCCTAATGGCACCACTAGCATGGGCTTTTTATTCAGTTTTGCTCAAAAAAATAGACCAAAGTTATAATCCAATTTATGTAACCAGAAAGACGTTTTTTTATGGATTACTAACAGTAATACCAATTATGATTTTGCAAGGAGCAGATTTTATACCCAAGAAAACAATCGCCCTGCAGCTTGCCTTAAATATTGGATTCCTCGGTCTAGTGGCTTCAGCGCTGTGCTTTGTAACATGGAACAAAGCAGTTAAGATAATTGGTACAATAAAGGCCAGTAATTATATCTATCTAGTTCCACTGATATCAATGGTCACTTCGATTCTCGTATTGAATGAAAAGGTTACCAGTTTGGCAGTGGCAGGCGGTTTCTTAATTCTCACAGGTGTATACATATCTGAACGAGGCTTGAAAACAGAATGGTTAAATGCTCGTAGGATTGTTGAAAAGAACGGATAACCTATCAAAGGTATCTTTGCCAGAGCAAGGTATATCTGTTTTATTTGCTTATAGTGATGCTAGATTTGGATATCTGGGCGCAGACCGCTGGGGCGTCTGTCTTTGAAAACTTTGGCGTAGAATGGCCGACGTGACTAACATGAGGAGGGAAACTAGAATGGGTAATCAGAATGAGGTTCGGAAGAACTTTGGGCAAAGAGCTTCGGAATATAGATTAAGTACTACTCACGGTAATCCAGTGGATCTGGAAAGAATGATTAATCTTATAAAGCCTACTTCAGACGATATTGCTTTAGACGTTGCAACAGGAGGAGGGCATACCGCTATTTCGTTAGCAAACTACGTTAACGAAGTGGTTGCGATTGATATAACCCAGAAATGTTAGCAGAGGCGAAAGTGGCATCTAGTCAAGAGGACATAAGCAATATAACTTTTAGGGCTGAAGACGTACATAGCTTAAATATTCCAGACAACCAGTTTGACATCGTTGCATCAAGGTTTGCTGTCCATCATTTTTCGGATGTGAATAGGGCACTAGGGGAAATGTATAGGGTATTAAAGCCTGGCGGCAAATTTTACATTCTCGATTGCTCAGTTTTTGATGGGGAGGAACCGGAAAGAGAGATTAACCGTATTGAGTTGTTAAGAGATAGTTCACACAAGTGTTCTTATTCTCCTCGTATATGGCATCAGTTGTTAAAGGAACTACCATTGACAATAGAACGCACATCTTTAATTAAAGAACAGTATGAATTGCCAAGGTGGTTCGACAGGATGGGAACTGACCAAAACAGTAGAGAAGAAATATTCCGAATACTCAATAGCTTATCTTCAGAGTGTAAAATCAGCTATCCTTTCGGAAATGATTACATAACCACTTATCGATTCGAGATATTGGCAACCAAAAACTGAGGACGGGCACAACGCAAATAACGTGTACTAAGTCCATCTCACTGGCAATCATCAACCCAGTATCAGGTGGCACTCACGAATTGTCAAATCCCTTCGGTTGTGTAAGCATTGACCCATCCTTTTCTCCCGATGGGAATTCTAACCGGAGAGCGAGGGAGCCTGATATTTCAGGCACATCCGGACAATCCAAATCGGCGGTATTTTGGGTTGGAAAAGTAGGGAGAAACAATAGAGGGAGAGTAAAGATGTACTTTTCATCCAAACGTGACACATGGATTGGTTTACTGCTATGGATACCAATAATAGCCGGACTTGTTCTAAGTACATGGATACCATTAACAAAGAAGGATTCATAAACCTAATAATGGAAAAATGCCCAATGATTACAGTAGATAGTAATAGTGTGAAATTGGATAGTTCAAGTAAAAAAAGAATGACAATGCGCATTGGAGTTGGAGCAATTATCACAGTTTTAACTCTAGGTGGTTTAGGTACACTCATTTATTTCAGCAATAAGCCAGCTGAATACACCATACAGGGGGGCAATTTAAAAATTAGTGGAGAATATGGAGAAGAAATTAAGCTCTCAGATATAGTAGGTATCTCGATAAAAGACCAGATTCCTGAAATTCAGCCTAAAACGAATGGTTCCGGTTTAGGAAGCATGTGAGGAAAAACCTTCAATGGAGTGAAAATAATTTATGGACGAACGGGTTGAGGAAGTTAAACCAATTAGTCGCATTAGCCCAACACGTAAGCTTTCATTTGCTCGAAGGAGGCGACGTGAACTAATGTATCAATTTTATCGGTATCAAAAAAAGAAGGCGACGGACTTAGCCCCCAAAAAGATGCCGGATCTTCCCAAAAGTCAGGAAGCTAGCTCGCATCTTACTTCGGAAGAAGTCTCGGATATAAAGAAGCGTATAACATTTGACCGAGCTATAATATTAGGTGATTAGAGATAGTTCCTCCACCACTCATCACTTTAACCGTAGCGATACACATATCTGGGCGAACCCCGCCGGGGGAACTATCTATCTTAACATCTCCGTATTTTTATGTGACGGGTCACTAGAACCCTAGACGAATACCTTGAAAAACTTACTGAATCCTTAATAAAATGTCTGAATTAGGTATCAAACAATGTGGACGATTTGGAAGGCGTGAATGTTAAAAACGGTAGGCTACACGTCGAGCGCTTGGAGAAGGCTACCCCAAAAGGTGCTCGGGATTTCAGCATATCCTTGTATGAATTGTTGCCGCGCGTCAAACTGACTGATCTGCTAATGGAGGTTGCCCATTGGACAGGATTTCACGAACAGGTTGTTCATGCGTCCACTAACCGGGTTCCGAACGAAGAAGAAACGACGATCCTAATGGCCTCGTTGATGGCAATGGGAACAAATATCGGACTGACCAAGATAGCTGACGCCACGCCAAATATCTCTTACTGACAGATGTGGAAAGTATTAGGATCACAATCGATTGGGATGCTTGCATGCATTTAACTCAGAGAACTGGATATATCTGTTGAGGAAGGTGGGAGAAGCTCAGAATGAGCACGAACACGAAGACAATAATCGGATACAATTTACTTTCTTATCCAACACTGGTTGTCATTGCTTTAGTATTGCTTGGACTTTCTATACTTTTTCTATTTTTTTATAATCATTTAAGTCTTGAACATAAATACAATGATTGGCTATTTGCAAAATTACCAAACTGGTTGAGATGGATTTTATCCCTACCAGTAGCTATATTAGTATGCTTAGTTATTCAATTTGTATTGAGTTTTACCATGCACAAAGTACTTGGGTGGTCTTATCAAAACGAAGTAATTAGGACTGTAGTTATGATTGTAAGTGTTATTAGTTTTATTGTATGCTTTTTTTATTGTCTTCCAAAATATAAATCAGTTTTTACAGTGACAGCTAGTATACTGTTATCGATATATTTTTTGTTCTGTATTATCTTGGGTATTGTAAATGGTTTTATATGGGATATTACTTATGGAATTTCAGGAATTGTATGTATTTATGTTGCAGTTAAAGTATTACTAAATAAAGATAAAATAAGGATGAAATAGATACTATTAAAAGTATGAATGGATTAGTAAGTAAAATATATGATTAAAGCAGTGAACCGATTATAATCAGATAGATTTAAGGCACTGCCTTCCATGGTGGAACTCTGATGTCGAGGTGTATATAGCTTGGAGGAGAACTATTTGGGGAGTAATAACAACTGGAGGTAGATGCAAGGTGATGAATTTATGAATGATACAACATTGCAAGTCGACAGATATAGAATAAGGCTAAAAGAATTAGTTGAGATGGCCATGCAAATAGGTGCAGGTGCGATTGATGTGGTGCTCATTCCTACAAGTGACATCTCTGTTGAGGACGGTCTGGCTGATATGTGTCGAGAACCTCGCTGTGTGTATTACGGTTTATCAGCTAACTGTCCACCTTATGTTCCTGGTCCATCTGGATTTAGGAATTTGCTCAGAATTTGTAAGTATGCACTTGCCATTAAAATGGAAGTCCCCGTGGGGAGCTTAGTCAATGGTGACCATCATGATTTAACGAGATTAATGTTTGAAATTGTTTCTGACATAGAAAGGTTGGCTGTCGAAAAAGGGTTCTCCGATTCAAAAGCTTTTGCCGCTGGTTCTTGTAAAGTGACTTTTTGCCACGAACATGGAAATTGCAATGTATTAAATGGTGGAGAGTGCCGGTATCCCCCCTGTGTTACGATAGTTGTCGTAGGGACTGAAGAAGAGTATCCTTGAAAGGAACACAGGAGGGAGAACGACATGAGGTATCCCAAAGAGTTAAAGAGTTCTATCATTGCAAAGATGTTACCGCCAAACAACCAGTC
>JARLHW010000295.1 GCA_031292075.1 Desulfosporosinus sp. | reverse complement strand
AGCCCAATCACGTAGTATCTTTCCCTGTTCAGCAGTTTTAGAATCTTTCGCAGGTGTCACATGGTCTATGACTGCCTTTATTTTCGTAGAATCAAAGACTCTGTCCATTCCCCTGGCCATAAGATCCGTGATGGCAATCGGTGTGGTAATCTCGTGGCAGAAAACTCTGTCCAATTTTAAAACATGCGTATCAGGAAACGGCATGTTTACTCTGTGTGCATTAAATATTTTCTCAGCTATTGTTTTTCCCATATTCTTCTCCTTTTGTTTTTTCATCAAGATCTCTAAATTTGCGCTGATGATTCAAACCTTCTACCTATTCTATAATAAATTCTTGTAGGATAAAAGGATAATTTTCACTCTATTAAATCCAGCTTGGTAGTCCCAAGGGCTTACGGTCAATGTGTGAAAGTTTTGCAAAGCATCAAGGCTAAGTATGATCCTTGTGATGTATTCAGCTTCCATAGCCTGTACACAGCACCAGTTCTCGGCGAAGGTGTGAGCAGACTGACTGATTTTATCGTAATATCTCAGTGTTCTGAGCCTCTTAAATGAACAAAAATGCCAGACCACGAACGATCCGACAAATAACTACTGTAGTCCCTATGTTATGTCCATGAGCACACTTTGAAGGTAGGGTTAAAAGGGTCTCTCGCCTTCATGATTTTGCACCCTTTAAGTCAGGACTCGAATTAATATCTACATCATGCCCAGTGTCTCTATGACAATCCAAACAAGATTGGGATTTTTTAATTGTTTCATAATGATTTACTTTTGATGTGTTTTTTAGTTTCATCGCACTTGGAAATGATTTACTATCACCCAAATGACATTTTATACAATTCTGGTCAGAAATAATAGCTCTAGTTGGAATAGTATAGTCACCACTAAAATGTTGAAACACGTAATTTAAACCTCGCGCCTTAGCATGAAATTTTCCCAACTCTCCACTAGGTTGATGACATTCAAGACAGTCGACATTTTTGTGAACCGAAGTCTGCCATGACGTTTCATATTTTTTGACCTCATGGCATGATCCACAAAAAGACGGACTCGATGTTGCATAATACCCAACTTGAAATAATGCAAATAAGCCTATAACCGCTATCCCTACTCCTAAGATAATCTTTTTCCACATATATTGCTCTCCCTACAGATGTTTTAAATAGTATGTGGAATATTTATAGTTTTATCAAACTAAATAGGAAAATCACTCTTCGAGATTCGACTTTTCATTTCCATTATGTGTCAGGTCGAAAGGCCAAGAATATCATGTAATATACTGGAAGGGAGGATGTGCAGATGTTATTATTTGGTGCTGGTATCGGTATCATAGTTATTGCTATTCTTGTGCTCATTTCTATGGGCTTAGTATTCTAATCCCGGATCTTTTCCTCTAATTCTAACTCTTGTCACAGTATAATCAGCCCTTCCTTTTTGAGGAGGGCTGATTACTTAATTCTCAGAATGGTTAGAAATGATTACCACCTTGGCTCTATACTTGTTGAGACACCTGTGCGATCCCATTCGCCGTCCTGATCTGAGTTGCAGAGAAATCGCCACTTCATTGTCTCTTAGCTAAATTGTTTAACCAATTCGCTGGAAATACTTACTACCTTATGTAGATTTTTTATAAAAAGCATTATACACAATTAATATCATAGAGAACAACGTAAGTAACGCAGGCAAAAGACACCCGCTTTTACGAGTATAATAACGCCCTGTACGGCAGCTTCTCCCTTTGAAGTTCAATCCTTGATTATTCCTGTACCTGTGACCCCTCAATCTAATCGCTCCTTGTTTAAAAACTTTCTCCTATTATGGATTTGACACTCTAATATTTCTCAGCATCCATATCAATGCCCGGTGGCGAACAGTTCTCATCCATGGCTAGGACATCCACCATTGTAGTTTAACAAAAATGTTATTAAAACGGTGTGAATCACAGTATTGTTAGTAGATTCGCTTCACTCCTGTCACTTCGGCGCTCAAGGAATCTAAGGCGACAAGGTCTTCAGCATTTAGTTCTTTTAGTGACGTCTTTCCCAGAGCACGCATTCCTTCTTCCATTTCTAATACCATCGAGGTGATTGTGTTGACAACACTTGTAGCAGCTTGATTAATATTAAGTTTACCCTTAGCAGGAGAGTCATAAAACACCAATGTAGTAGGAGGTTCCCACGGTATCACTTTCTTGACTTGGTTATGGGTTAAGGAAATAAGGGGAACGGTAGCCATATAGATGGCATCCGCCCCTAAAGCAATAGCCTTGAGACACTCCCCAGGAGTAAAATATCCCCCTGCTACGATCAGACTTATCTTGTCACGTACTCTTTGCGTATTTAAAAAACGTACGGCACGAACCAAAGCGAAGAGACTGGGAATCCCGAAATCATCTTGCTTAATCGGGGTTGTCGCGTGGGAACCGCCTTGCGCACCATCAATAATAATTGCGTCAAATCCCAACTGAATCGCAACGGCTAAGTCGTCCTCTAGATGTCCCGTTGCCATAAGTTTTAACGCTATCGGAATACCATTTGACTTCTTACGCAAAGCTTTCATGAAACCAGGCCAATCGCTTTGTTTTTGAATACCCGGAGGTGCGGGAAAGGCTGTGGCCATTTCATCCGGGGCTAATCCTGAAAGTTCTTGCGCCCGACCTTGAAATTCTACGGCCTCTATTGTGACAGCACCCATATCCGCACCTTGCCCCATTTGAACCTCTAACATATCAGCAGAGTCAATTTGCTCCTGGGTTCTTGCCCCCCATACCCAGCGTGAAATTTGTAAGGCGTATTTCCCCGCTTCCATACGTTCTTCTGGTAAAAATGGACCTTCCCCAGAACACGTAGTTGTCTGCAGGATTTTGGCAGCTCTGGCCAAAGCCCTTTTCGCTTCTTCGCTTAGGGCTATCCCATAAGCCATTGCCCCAATCATAATGGGAATATTAATAACTAGTGGTTTGTTTGCTTTTGGACCAATTGTCACTTGCATATTCATCTGGGCACTTTCAGGCAAAGAAAGCCTCGTCATTAATTGTGGCGCAAACATGAGGTTGTCAAATCCGGGAAAATGCTTAGGGGAACCAAGTGGCCTCGTAATGATTTTTCCACTCTGCGCTCGAAAACCAATTTCCAGGATGTTTAACACGGAAATGCGTTTCCCAGCCGGCCACACTTCCATAAGATTCTGAGTATACTTGTCCGAAAGAAGTCTATCGAGAAAATCACTAATCTGCTGCCCCACAAGATAACGCGAAAGCGGTTTGATGATAACTATTAGTACTAAAAGTAACTGAAGGGCTAGCAATAGTATCAAGAGAAACGACCAGAACGGACTCGTTATCGTAATCTGCATTTTTTAACCTCATAACGTTAACTTTCATTTTCATGGAGTTTCTACGCTTTAGACTTCGTTGCCTGCCAGGCCTTGAAGATACGCCAAAACAGTAAGAGGTCGCCGAGAGTAAACATCGCCCCACCCAGTGCTCGCACAATCAAATAAGGGTTAATAATTAAACGCACCTGCATAAAGTCCATACCTAAGATTCGCCAGAGATAAGTCTCCATGAAACCGGCAACGAGCAGGGCCGAGCCCATGGTGATCAATCCACAGTTAAGTAAAATAACAGCCAGTACTCCACTTCGATAGCCTTGAAGTGTTGGTTCACTCCCCTGGCTTAAGACATAGTAACACCCCGCCAAAACAGCAAAGCCGAGGGTTCCAAATAAGGCTAAATGGGCATGACCGGATGTAACATACGTTCCATGCATGTAAAGATTGACCCAGGGTATGGAAATAAACAGGCCTAAAAGGGATGCACCAGTTATATGATAAAACACACTGCTGAGCAACAACCACAATGTAAGTTTCTCACGGTTACTCCTAATTTTGGTGAATTTTAAACCTTTATAGGTCATATGAACCAACATACCTACGGGCATGACCTCAACCAAACTGACCAGCGAACCGAGGACTAACCAAATTGCAGGAAAACCTATCCAATAATAATGATGTCCGGTACCGTACAGTCCACCGACGACAGCCAAGACGGCCTCCAGATAAAGCCATTTTTCTACTTGAGCACGAGGTGCTAGGCCAGAAACAATGTAAAACGTTGCAATAAAACCTGCGGAAGTTAATTCAAAGGCCATTTCCTCCCAGAGGTGAACGACCCAAAACTTGGTTGCTTCATCGGTGATCGGATTGTTGTAGGTTATGGTGTTCGGCAGCAATAGTAACAACAGAAAAATAGTTCCCACTGTCATTGTCGCGGCAGCTGGTGTTATATTCTCTTTATCTGTCAGCAAGGTTCGGATAAGGTTATAAGATGCTAGGGCCAGGGCAAGACAGATGCCAACATAAAAGATAGGCATTCCTTCAAGAAATTCTCGACCATTACCAATCCGGAGGGCCAGCGTTCCAAAAATAGATAAGCTAAATATCATTACAATCCAATACTGCCAGCGAGCCAGACTGGGGGAATAGATCTCCCGATTAAGTTCGGCAGTGGTAAAAAAATAAACCATACCCATCGTACCAATGAGAGGCCAAAAGTCCGCCAGACCCAGATGAATTGCTCTACCATACTCAAAGGGGATTGGTGAAGGTAAATCGGGTACCACCAAATCCACTGCGCCCGCCAAGGCCACCACTCCTTGCAGCGCAAATAAACTTACGGCCGAGAAACAATACCTACGACTGATCTTCTGGGCGATAAATTGTCGTTTGCGACTAATGGGTTTATCAACCTTTCCTATAAAGGAAAACCACTTGAACAGTTTCATGAGTCCTTCCCCTCCTTTTCTTGCTGGGGAGGCCATCCTAAAGTTGGTATGGTATTAACAAACTCCAAATAGTGTACTAAGTCCTCTGCATCCACTTCATCGAGGGCAGGGTGATGGGTATATTTATTGGGACGCATTACTGGCGGATGGACAAAATATTCAATGAGATAGGATGGGTTATCCTTAGCGGTAATATGAGTTAAATCATCTCCTACATACCCGCCATTTCCGAATAGGGTGTGGCAACTTATGCAATTATGTCTTTGCCAGACTAATTTGCCGGCTATGGTCTGTTCCGACATGGGAGACGGAAGCCTTGCCGAAATCAGGGTAACCGCCACAAATAATCCAAAGGATAAGATGTTTAATAATAAAAAAGTTCGCAATTTCAAATGATACCATTCCAATTCTGCCCAAACATAATTATGGTAGTATTTTACTAAAACTATAAAAGTATACAACATTATTGAAGAGCTTGATAACTTATATCTATAATCTTGCTAAAGTTGATACTTATTTATCGAGTCAAGTTTATGCTCCCAGTGCAACAAAAAAGAGCCCGAAGGCTCAAAAGACTTATCACCCCGGCGGACTGTGCCCAAATATGTGTATCGAGCACAGTTTGAAAGCTAAGAGTGTAAGCGTCATGTTTTAGATAAATTTCTTGGAAAAAGACATAAGCCAATACCACCAAATACAAGAATAAACCCACCCCAGTGATATAAGGACAAACGTTCCCCTAAAAAAATGCATGCTAATAAAATACCGAAAATGGGCGCCAAATTCCCTAAGATTGCGGCTTTTCCACTGCCTAGTCGGCTGATGCCTTCGAAATTAAGCAAGGTGGCAATACCTGTAACGGCACACCCCATGTACAGTAAGACTAACGTGCTCGAATAAGTAAAATACCAGTTTCTGTGAAACATTTCCCATATTCCATAGGGTAACAAGAAAATGGTTCCGAAGAGAAGAGAATAAACACTTGTAACTATAGGTGGAAATTTTGCCATTACCTCTTGACCTTGGATTGTAAATAAAGAAACTGCCAGAACATTTAGAAGCAAAACAAAATCACTGGGACTTAAGCTCAAAGAGAGTAGCCGAATGATAGACCCTTGAGTAATGATGACCAAGAGGCCTGAAAAAGAAAGCACAATCCCAAAAACTCGCAACTTTGAGGGAATGATTCCCCAGCCTAGAGCTAGTAGTGTAATGGTTATTGCAGGGGTTGTGGCGGCAATGATCGATGCACTTGTAGCTGTGCTATATTGTATAGCCCACAAAAAGGTAACGTAGCCGACTGTTATCCCGAGAAATCCCATAAGTGCAAAACGGTATAAATCTTGCCTGCTTGGTGTGGGACTTTAGCGCAGAGAACGCCGAGCCAACGGGAATAATACTAACAAACCAAATACTCCCCGAAACAAAGATAAAGCAACTGGCGGAATATCCCCCGAAATGCCACGCGCTGCTACAACAGTTCCTCCGTAGAGTAGAGATGATAAAATAAGTACCATATATCCACCAAATCTTAAGTCTCTAATTTTAATACCTGATTGTTCAATCAATCCAAACCCTCATTTTCATTAACACTTCAGAATTATTATCAACTCAAATGATTGCAAGGGCAAGCATCTATTTCCCACGCCATCGTTGCCACTTGATCTCCAAGTAAGGTTATGTCTTACGCATTAGCCTAATCTATCTCCTTTACTTACTGGCTGTTCTGGCTGAATCAAAATAACTCCTTGCTTTGTATAAACCCCTAAGATTAATACTTCTGACATGAAATCAGCAATTTGTCTCGGAGGAAAGTTAACCACTCCTAAAATTTGTTTTCCGATAAGTTCTTCACGCTTATAGCATTCAGTGATTTGAGCACTCGATCTCTTAGTACCAATCTCCTCACCAAAATCAACCCATACTTTATATGCTGGCTTTTTCGCCTTTTCGAAAACTTCTGCCTGAACAATTTCTCCAACTCTAATATCCAATTTCATAAAATTATCAAAAATAGCCAAAATCTTAACCCCCCGACAGTTTTTAATTTGTAATATCCAACATTGTAACATCGTTCGATAGTGAAGGAATTACAGGCACAAATATTGTCTACTATACTTTCCCCATCTTTTCTCGCATTTCCTCCCACGAAAATCAAATATATTCCAAGAATGAAAATAATAATGCCGGACCGTCCAACGATGACAACAGCTTTTAAAAACTCCGAATTTGACACACTTCTGTATTAATACCAGAGAAATGTCGGTTAAATATTATCGACGGCTCATCCCATAGTTTCTTAATTTTTTATTGTAAACCATCTTATTAGACTATATACTAAACTAGTAACCATTATAGTTTTACATACCTTATAATCACAATATGCTAAGCTAGGCAGTGATTCAAGATGAAACAAACATATGATTTTCTTGTCTAATGAACTAAAAAAGCATGATAGACGGCTTTTCACTTCAGAAGGCTGACAACGATGGTGTTGCAACACCTGCCAACTGGGGTCCAGGTGATGACTGCATTGTACCAACAGCAGGATTATGCGCCCTAGCTAAGGAAAGAATGGAAACCCCAGCGGAAGACACATATTGCTTGGACTGGTTATGTGCTTCAAAAAGTCGAAGAACGTTCGGTCAGTTGTTTTATGACTGACCCCATATTTATTGTAAGGGAGGGAAGTTTATGCATGAAGAAGGCAAATGTCCAGTAACGGGCAGAACTAAAAATGCCACTGCGGCCGGTGGTACTTCGAATAGGGATTGGTGGCCGAACCAGTTGAACCTCAAGATTCTTCACCAGAACTCTACCTTGAGTAATCCGATGGGCGCTGAGTTCAATTACGCTGAAGAGTTCAAGAAACTCGACCTGGAAGCCCTAAAGAAGGACCTATATGCCTTGATGACCAACTCTCAGGATTGGTGGCCTGCCGATTACGGTCACTACGGGCCGCTTTTCATCCGGATGGCATGGCACAGCGCAGGCACGTACCGCATAAACGACGGCCGCGGCGGCGCGGGATCCGGCACTCAACGCTTAGCGCCCCTCAACAGCTGGCCCGACAACGTGAACCTCGACAAGGCGCGCCGTCTGCTCTGGCCTATCAAGCAGAAATACGGCAGGAAAATTTCCTGGGCAGACCTGATGATTCTCGCAGGCAATTGCGCTCTCGGGTCAATGGGACTTAAAACCTTCGGCTTTGCCGGCGGACGCGTAGACGTCTGGGAGCCGAAAGATGATATTTATTGGGGCTCTGAGGCCGAGTGGCTTGGCGACAAGCGCTACTCCGGCGACCGGGATCTCGAGAATCCCCTCGCCGCCGTACAGATGGGCCTGATCTACGTGAACCCGGAAGGGCCGAACGGCAACCCGGATCCCGT
>JARLHW010000294.1 GCA_031292075.1 Desulfosporosinus sp. | reverse complement strand
GGCGGATGTTTTTATGCTGAGGATATGTGCGTGATCAGATCCTATTGCAACACTGAATTCATAGCATCAATATAATGATACATTTGTAGAAAATTCCATGTTATGTTTTGCGAAAATTTATGGCTTAAAAGGCAAGATAAATTGATTTCGAAAATAAGAGATGTCGAATATTTGTCAGATCCACAATAAGCCCTTCGCGCTCTATTGCGAAGAACCGCGCTGCATGTCTATTTTATGCCCTGACTGCATCGAACGACACTATAAACACGCAGTGGTTCCATTAGGAGCGATAATGAATTCTGAAGAAGCAAGGATGTCCTTAAATCGAGCCGCTGATAAGTGCGCTGCTATAACTCAATCAATTAACAAGTTGAAAAAGGAAATATGCGAGTCCGCTAAAGCGAATCAACAATGGCTGCAGAAATCGCTGGCCAAAATAGCGAAGGATGCGAAACGAAAGGCAAAAAGAGCATACCAGCAATTCGGTGAATGCGAGCTGAAGAGCGTTGAGCTGCGAAAGAAAATTTGCGATCTGGTAGTGACTCTTCGTAATGCCGAATCTCACGCGAACGAATTCAAAGAAGTCGCTGATAGCTTAATTAAAGCTACAGCAGACCATGACGATATAGCCGTAGTGCATGCCAAGAAAAGGCTAATTTTGCTTAATGCCATAGCAGACGCGGATGAAAAGAATAAAGGGAACGCCGGCAATACGAAATATTCTTCGAAGGAGGACGGCCCGATAATAGCAAAAGGCGAAGTCGAAATTGAACTTCCAGAGAGGAAGAGTGATAACGAAAGTCTTGACACCAACGCTCCTCCTCATATGATTCTACCAGCCTGCCCTGGCAATCACAAGCTCACCTATTCGTGTGGTGACGAAACCGGCGATGCATACTTCCAGTGCGATGTCTGCATGTTCGGTGGATTGGACAGAAGCAACGGCTACCTTTTCTGCAAAAAGTGCGAGTGGCATTGTTGCAAGGAATGCATGCAATAATTACTCCTAATTGCTCGAAATGCATAATATTGAGCAATATCTGTGCTTGTGACAGTTCAGAGTTACTCCTTCACCCTAGTGTTGTAAATATATTCGTATACTGTGCATAAAATGTTTGCTCGCTTCTCTCCTAAGCTTTAGCATACAATTCAGCGAATAAGCTGACTAAACACTTCTCGTGCGCTAAACCAGGCTTGCATTCGTCAAATACTCGAGCGCACACGC
>JARLHW010000293.1 GCA_031292075.1 Desulfosporosinus sp. | reverse complement strand
CTCCAAAACTCTCTCCGACTTAAATTCTGCGCTAAATACTCTTTTCTTCATCAATAATAAACCTGCTTTCTTTAGTGGTTTTATTATATCAGGTTCATTATCTTTTCAGAAAATCTTGTCGAGTTTTCTTAGACCAGTATACACATCTATCGAATGGGGCATCCCCTAGCACAACGCATTATTGACACATGTAGTAACGTGTCCATGACAGAAAGGACACTAGTCTTTGATTATTCCGGTTCACCAAAGAAGATATTTGTACTGGAAGAGCTCGTTGGGCAATCTGGCTGGTTGGCGGCGACAAGTCTGACTATATCAGCGTTAGAGATCGAAGATTATATCCTTTTTGCCGGTGTGACGGATAGCGGCCGGGCCTTGGAGGTAGACAAGGTGAGGAGATTTTTCTCTCTAGAAGCAAAAATGACAAATACAAATGGGGTCAAACTAGTCGTTGCTTCCCTTGAGAATCAGTATTGTAAACAGAAGGAAGAAATTCTAGCGGTAGTGAATGCCCGTAATGGCAGCTATTTTGAATTTGAAATAGAGAAAATTGATAAATGGGGCGAAGATCGACGGAGCTCGTTAAAATTAACACTTAAAGACCTAGACGAACAAGTAAAAGACCTTAAGAAACAAGCCCGGCAAGCTCCTAATCTACCGGAGAAACTGAAAATCGAAAAAGAACGACGCAAGCTGGAATCTGAACGGGACGAAGCATGGCGGAATTACGACCTGGCTGCCAGGGAAATCGAAAAGGAAAAGGACAAGTTGATTGATGATATCGAGCAAAAATTAGATCAAAGGGTGGAAGAAGAGATCTTGTTTATCATCCGTTGGCAGGTGATATAGGGGGAATAAGCATGACAGATACTTTGAGAGCAGACGTGAAGTCCATGGATATCCAAGAACTGCAGATAAATAAGCTTAAAGGGTTGTTTCCGGAAGTATTCGCTGAAGGGAATCAAATTGACTGGGAAAGGCTGCGCCTCACCTTGGGCGATGCAGTAGACATTGGAAAAGAACGCTATGGCATGGTGTGGCCTGGGAAGGCTGATTGTTATAAGACGATTCAGCGGCCCAGCATCGCGACACTCAAACCGGCACGGGAGGAAAGTGTCGATTTTGATACCACTCAAAACCTCTTCATTGAGGGAGATAATCTGGAAGTATTGAAACTTTTGCAGAAATCCTACTTGGGGAAAGTAAAGCTGATCTATATTGACCCGCCTTATAATACTGGCAACGATTTAATTTATCCTGACAACTATTCCGAGAATCTTGAAACTTACCTACGCTACACGGGTCAGATGGATGACGAAGGACGCAAGTTCTCCACTAATACTGAGACTGATGGGCGGTTTCATTCTAAGTGGATGAATATGATGTACCCAAGACTTTTCTTGGCAAAGAATTTACTTCGGGATGATGGATTGGTCTTTATTTCCCTAGATGATACTGAGATTGATAATTTAAAAAAAATATGTAGTGAAATTTTCGGAGAAGAAAATTTTTTGGCACAAATAGTATGGCAAAAGAAAACTTCCCCTGATGCGCGAACAGTGATTAGTGCAGCACACGATTATATTATCGTATTTACAAAAAATATTGACATTGCTAGAAGCAATGTCAACTCATTGCCCTTTGGTGATGAACGTACCCAGAATTATTCTAATCCAGATAATGATTTACGTGGATCATGGGCATCAGTTGACTTGACAGGGCAAGTAGGTCGTGCCCCTAAAGGCCAATTTTATACAATTGAAGCGCCTAATGGCAATTTGTTTCCACCTCCAGAAGGAAGATGTTGGGCATTAGCAGAAAAAACATTTTATGACTTACTAGCGGACAAACGAATTTGGTTTGGAAAAGACGGAAATGCGCGACCGCGTTTGAAAAAATTCTTATCAGAGTCAGACGGTACAAGACCTTGGACATGGTGGGACAACAAAAGTGTAGGTCATAACCAAGAAGGAAATCAGGAACTAAAGAAGATTTTTGATGATGAACTTATTTTTGATAATCCTAAGCCTACTCGGCTAATAAGGCGAATATTAGATGTTGCGACTTCTCCAAAGGTGAATGATATTGTAGTTGATTTTTTTGGGGGGTCAGGAACAACCGCACAAGCTGTAATAGAAAAGAATATTGAAGATAATGGTAGCAGAAGATTCATAATCATCCAATTACCGGAGGTGCTGAAAGAAGAATCGAATTCTTTCAAAGCGTCATCAAACGCATTAAAATTAGGCTATAAGACGATCGCTGACATTGGCAAAGAGCGTATACGACGAGTTGCTGTAAAAATCAAAAACGAGTTCACCAAAGAAAACGGTATATTTGACGATGCAACAAACTTTGACCTTGGGTTTAAAGTATTCAAACTTGCACCTTCGAATTTCAAGGTCTGGGATGCCAGTATGGACAAAACACCAAAGGTAGTACAAACGAAAATAGAGGCTTTTGTTGATCATATCGATCCTAAGGCAACAGAAGAAGATGTTCTATACGAACTCTTGCTGAAAGCTGGTTATACACTGATCACTTCGATAGAGAAACTAACCATGGAAGGCAAGTTAGTGTATAGTATTGACGACAATAGTCTGCTTATCTGCCTAGAAAAAGAGCTTTCTTTACCACTTTTTCGGACGATGGCGGCCAGAAAACCTGCCCGAGTGATCTGCCTAGACGTGGCTTTTGGCACGTATGATGCATTAAAGACCAATGCCGTACAGATCATGAAATCTCAAGACGTCGAGTTCCGAACGGTATAGGAGGAAAGCGGGGATGAGTAATGAAACTGATATTTGACAGCACTCAGCAGTTCCAAATCGATGCCGTAAATAGTATTTTGGATGTTTTTGCTGGACAACCGCTTGGACAAGGTGATTTTACCGTTACCGAAATGTACGAACTGATCGGGGCTCAGATGCAAACAGAACTGGGGATCGGCAACTGTCTTACAATCGATAGTGAAACCGTCTTGAACAATATTCGAGTGGTTCGGGAGCGCAATGATCTAGAACCGGTGACAAAAGAAGAGTTTATGCGTAATAACTGGGAGATTCCGTATGTACCCACTTCAGCAGCGGAAACAATGAGTATTCTTCCACACACTAGGACTTGTTACAATTTCTCAGTGGAGATGGAGACCGGCACGGGTAAGACCTACGTCTATATCCGGACGATCTTTGAACTTGCTACTAAGTACGGTTTCAAAAAGTTTATTATTGTTGTCCCTAGTGTTGCTATCCGTGAAGGGACGCTGAAGAATCTGGAGATTACCCGGGAACATTTCCGCTCCCTATTTAACAATCTGGAATATGAGTATTTCGTGTATGACGCTAAAAGGGCTAACCGTCTGCGTCAATTCGCGACAAGCAACCATATTCAAATCATGGTGATTAATATTGATGCTTTTCGTAAAGATTTTTCCGACAGTGAAGATGACAAGAAAAGTAATGTTATCTTTAAGGAACTTGATAAGCTATCCGGTCGGCGTCCGATTGAGTTTGTCCAGGCTACGGTTCCGATTGTCATTATCGACGAGCCCCAAAGCGTAGACAATACGCCAAAGGCCCAGGAAGCCATACGTGTCCTCAACCCCCTATGTATCCTGCGCTACTCCGCTACCCATAAAAACCCTTACAACCTATTGTACCGATTGGACCCAGTCAAGGCCTATCAACTGAGGCTGGTTAAACAAATTACCATAGCAACGGTGAAACATACAAATGCTTATAATGATGCGTTTGCTCGACTGATCAAGACGGATAATAAAAAGGGGTTTACCGCTGATATTTTGATCCACTTAGCGATCAAAGGCGGTGTCAAAGAGAAAAAAGTGAAAGTGAAGCAGGGTTCGGATTTATTTGTCTTATCCGGTGAACGCGAAATTTACCGGCATGGCTATGAAATCGTGGATATTAGTGCTGAGCCGGGTAATGAGTGGCTTGATTTCTCCAGCGGTCGACGGCTGGCTCTGGGTGCTGAACTGGGAGGTTTCCAGGAAGATTTGGCAGAGCTGAAAATCCGCCAAACTATTGTCCGACATCTGGACCGGGATTTGCAACTCAAGGATAAAGGTATTAAGGTACTTTCACTATTTTTCCTGGATCGAGTATCAAATTATCGTGAGTATGATGCCGAAGGTAAACCACTAAAAGGGCAATACGCCCTTTGGTTTGAAAAGCATTATAATGAACTTATTAGCTTGCCTAAATATCAGATTCTCAATTCATACCCAGCAGAGAAAGTCCATGATGGCTATTTTTCTCAGGATAAGAAGGGAGTTCTGAAAGATTCTCGTGAAGGCCGGAGCACAAAAGACGATGAAGATACCTATGCCAAAATCATGCGCAACAAGGAACAACTTCTATCTCTGGACGAACCGCTCCGGTTCATTTTTTCCCACTCAGCTCTCAGGGAGGGTTGGGACAATCCTAATGTCTTTCAGATCTGTTCACTAAATGAGGCACGGTCAGTGGTACGCAAACGACAGGAAATCGGCCGGGGATTAAGGTTACCGGTAAATCAAAACGGAGAACGGGTTTTTGACAACAATATCAACAAATTACTGGTCATCGGTAACGATAGCTATGAAGACTTCGCAAGGGCGCTGCAAAGCGAATACGAGGAAGACTGTGGTGTAACCTTTGGGAAGATTGCTAAGGCCGCTTTTGCTAAATTAGCCCTGATAGTGGATGGAGAACCTGTTCCGTTGGGGCGTGACAATTCCGAGGCAGTTTGGGAGGCACTGCGGGCCAAAGGCTATCTTGATGAGAACGGCAAAATACTGGCGTCTTTCAATCCAAGTCGGGCCGGGTTTAACTTAGGACTGGGCGACACCTTCCAGGATGTGGAGCAAGCCATTATAGAGACCGTTGAATCCTACCACTTAGAGCGTTTTATTAAACAGGATGAGGATCCAAAGCCGCTTAAGATCAATAAACAGGTATTTGTTGATCCCGAATTTGAAGCGTTGTGGGATAGTATCAAAGGAAAAACCACTTACGAAGTACAGTATTCCACGAATGACCTTATTGAAAATGCATTAAAAGTTATCCGACAGATGGAGAAAATTGAGCCAGTACGGGCACTTTATTCAGAGGGCCTAGTCAATGTTGAATATAAAGGGGTAACGGCGGACGGAATCAGGGAGAAGAAGATTGATATGGCCTATACTGGCGCTTTGCCGGATATTATGGCCTATCTTCAGAAAAAAACAGAGCTTACCCGGGCAACGCTGGCTAAAATTTTGAACGAAAGTGGCCGACTATCCTCAGGCCTTTATGGATAAGCTAGCGGCCGCTATTAGCCAAGTCTTGCATCGCTTCATGGTGGACGGCATTAAGTACGAAAAAGTTGCTGTATCGGAATGGAACCAGCAGCTTTTCAAAGATCGGGAGGTCCTTAGTTATTTAAATAACCGCCTAGAAGTCCAAAAATCGGTGTACGATGCAGTCGTGTACGACAGCGACACAGAGCGCAAGTTTGCTATAGAACTTGATAGGAGAGAAGATATTAAGCTTTTTGTCAAATTGCCTGGCTGGTTCAAAGTAGATACGCCGATCGGCGAATACAATCCGGATTGGGCCATCGTCAAACAAGACGACGAAACTATCTACCTAGTGAGGGAAACAAAGGCTACCAAAAACTTTGAACAGCTCAGGATCAGTGAGGCGGACAAAATTCGCTGTGGACGCAAGCACTTTGAGGCACTGGGGGCTAATTACGAGGTAGTGATTGCAGCAGATGAAGTTTAGTGATATAGGGAAAGAGTTTTAGGCCAGGGGGCCCTAGAAGGAATTCAATAACGAATTACTTTGTGGGCCATGATGCTATGCAATATTTTAACTTGGTCGGACGTACTTTGTATTTATATAATTCATGTCGCAAAAAGGGATATGAAGAGCCAGTTGTGTGTGATAGGGTGCTGCGGTTGATGAATTTGGCCATCTGATTTACTCTGTATTTACAACGTAGTTGCGTGTTTTATCCAGAAATATGACTTTGCACTGAGGTAAGTTGGCACCGGATCATTCCCTGATCAGGGAAGGGTGTCCCGGCTTAGTAAAGAAGCTCTATGGCAGTTAAGAGATTTGCGGGGTGGGATGAATTTGTTAGTTAGCTACGGTCAAACAGATGGAAGTAAGAAGAGGTTATACAAAAAGCAGTGCCTAAAGCAGATATTTCTATGTATAATGAGCACATGACGAAAGCCCTCCCTATTGTCGGCGAAGGCTTTGGGTCTTTTATGATTTATTAGACCTTTGGCAAGTTAACAATTCTTCTTAACGCTTTCACAATGGTGCCTGCTTGGCGGCTTATCTGATTTCTGAGCTTCTGACTTTGTTTCATTTAGGCACATCTCCTTTAAATTTAAACTCTAAAATTACGAGTACTTACTTATTAGCATTATCATAATCCGTGATTGTTAACCGTCAGTAATGTTGGTTGACCCGATCATTCCCAGATCGGGGAAGGGTGTCCCGGCTTGGTAAAGTGGAACTGACGAAGTTAAAGGATTTTCTGGGTTCCCTTTTCAACATAAGGAGGCGAAGGGTTGACAGACCTAATTCAGAACATAAATAATAACAGCACTTCAACAGATTGTTGAGGGTCGACTTCTAGTGCTGGTCAGCACTCTAAATCCAATACCGAGAACTGTCAAATCTGTGGAGGGCAGTTGGAATACTTTAGTTTAGGACGGGATTTTACATGCTTTAATTGTGGCAAAAAAGATATTGGCAACATTTCCTGCCCTAATGGACACTACGTATGTGATGAGTGTCACGGGAAAGGCCTTTTTGACACCGTGAAAGATTATGTGTTAACCAGCAAATCAGTAGACCCCATTGAAATTGCCGAGTATCTTATGGAACTAAATAATGTACCAATGCTCGGTTGTGAAAATGCCTGGATTGCTGCAGGGGCTTTGATGGCAGCGCTCAAGAACGAAGGAACTGCTAAGGTTACGGATGAACAGATTGTTGAAGCACTGAATAGGACAAGGAGGCAAGCAATCGGAGGATATTGTGGCCTTACAGGGGTATGTGGGATTGCCCCTGCGATTGGGGCCTGTTTTAGTGTCGTTCTTGGCGCAGCCTGCTCAAAAGACCGTGAAACTGCCGCCGCTATGAGCGTAGTAGTAAGAATTCTTGGCACAATTGCCAAGGAAACAGGGCCGTGTTGTTGCAAGAATTTCGTTCGGAAATCATTAATTGAGGCAGTAAAAATGGTGAAAGAACATTTAGGTGTTATCTTGCCACTAGCCACAGAGAACATAGTTTGTAAGCATCTTGATCGGCATCCACACGGGTGCAGAAAAGAAAAGTGTTCATATTTCGGTAAGGTTTAGTATCCAGAAATTACTTCTCGAAAATATTCAAAACGGGCTTGAAGAAGTATATTGTCCCCATACTGCAGCGGGGATCACGCTCTAAGAAAATGCCGACCCAAATGTACAAAGATATTTTCTGCGGGGCTCGATGAGATTTAACCATGGAATAAGCTCGAAGACCACCATCATAGAAGGAATTTCATGCAGCTCACTTGAAAGCAAGCACGGTAGGGGCATCCCAAACTGTCATTATTCAAAACGGGAAATTGCTCCTAGTCCGCTGGAAGGTATTTATTTTTGTGAATTTGACGGTCCTCGTGAGCGTACTTGTTATGTGAAATTTGTTAAATAATTGATAAAGAGGTGTGTCACTAGTGCCTAAGCCAAAAGAAGATCTAAACTCGACCCCAGTTATTAACGATGCTCATGCTGAACGTATTGATCGAATCGTAGATGATTATAAAAGTCACATTCTTACTCAACTTAATGCCCGAGATCATCATGAGACAACCCGTTCAGACCGTTTAGCAGACAAAGTTGCTTTTTTTGCTGGCAGTTGGAAGTTTATTATCATTTTCACATTATTCCTCACAATTTGGATGGTGTGGAACAGCCTTACTATAACAACTGCACTCCACTTTGATGTCGCACCATTCATCCTTCTTAACCTCATTCTTTCGTTCACTGCGGCATTTCAAGCTCCCTTCATTATTATGAGTCAAAACCGACAAGCCATCCGAGACAAACACGAGGCAGTCGTTGACTTTTCCATTAACTATAAAGCAGAGATAGAAATAGACGACGTACAAAGGCATCTCCATCATCTAGAACTTCAGGTTGCGGATATTCACCAGATGCTCCAGAAACTACACAGTAAACAAACGGAGCTTGAATAATAGAAATCATGACCATTTAGATACAGAGGCTAAGAGTCAACTGGGCTTGATAAAATGGCGATAGCTTTAGAATGACGCAAAATGTCACGACCGTTCTAATCTGAAAAGTAATGAAGGTATTATTTTCGGCAAATGGAAAGAATATATAGTGCGAGGGTTCACATTGTATAGCTGTAAGAACTCATTATCGTAAAATAAATGTAAGGGGGATATTCTTTGGGTCGTTATGCTAAAATCCTAATTTTTTTAATTGCAATTATTGCTTTATTGACTGCTTTCAGTGGTTTTTATGAGGATTGGCTGTGGTTTAAAGACTTAGGATATTCACAATTGTTTTGGACTCCAATCATAAGTAAAACATTAATTCAGGTTGTTAATGGCACTATCCTATTTGCATTTATCGCAGCAACACTTTTATCAATACGTCATGCCATCGTCACGCTTATTAATGATCGTTTAAACAGGCGGCTCCATATGGTGCAAGATGTGCATCAACCGGTTTTCAGTTTGAGCCAAAGAAATGCAACGGTTTGGTTGATTATCTTTTCTGCTTTAATTAGTTTTGTTATTAGCTTTGTAGCAGGATTTACCGGTTGGTTAGAGGTGTTAACGTTTATTCACGCTACGCCGTTTGGGAAAAGTGATCCTATTTTTGGGCAAGATCTCTCATTTTATATTTTTAAGCTGCCCTTTTTGCTGACGATTTATGAGGCCTTTTTTGGACCCTTGTTTCTCCTAACCTTTTGTACCGCTGTTTTTTATACGGTTACAGGCGTCTTGCGCTTTCATTCTCTTAAACTTTGGCAACCGCATTCTATTGAGATTGGTGTGGAAGCTCGTCGCCATTTAGCCTTATTACTTGGAATACTTTTTGCGTTTAAAGCCTTTGGCTCCTTATTAGATATTTACCAACTATTATATTCTGTACATGGTCACGTTGTAGGTGCAGGGTATGCGGACTTAAACGCTTCTCTACCAGCCTTGAAGATTCTTATCGTTTTCAGTATAGTTGGGTTTCTTTTGGCTTGGTCGGGTTTGATTTTTAAGGAAGTGAGGTTACTGACTATACCAGTGATCGGAATTTTCGTCTTCGGAATCTTACTCAACGGTATTTATCCTGCGCTTATTCAATCCTGGATCGTAACGCCCAATGAGTTAAACAAAGAAGCACCGTATATCCAAAATGAAATCAGTTTTACTCGTTTTGGGTATGGTCTTGATAAGGTTCAAGAACAAGCTTATCCAGGAAATACTGCTTTAACAGTTGACAGTTTAAAAGCTAATCAAGGAACACTGAATAATATTCGCCTGAATGACGCTCGCCCGTTGTTACAAACGTATACTCAGGAACAAGGGATTCGTCTATACTATAAGTTTCATGATATTGATATAGACCGTTATACTATAAATAACGATTACCGCCAAGTTATGCTTTCCGCACGGGAGTTGTCTACGCCAGATTTGGATCCTGAAGCTCAGACTTTTGTAAATACTCGGTTTAAATATACTCATGGATTTGGTGTAACGGCCTCTTTTGCTAATGCTGTTACGTCAGAAGGGTTACCTACGTTTGCGATTAAAGATGTGCCACCGGTAACGGACTTTAATGAACTTAAACTAAAAGAACCACGGATTTATTATGGAGAATTAACAAATGATTGGGTGGTTGCAGACACGTCTGTGAAAGAGTTTGATTATCCACTGGGTAATACTAACGCTGAGAATAGTTACCAGGGTAAAACGGGAATTGAACTCACTCCGCTTAATAAATTAATGGTTTCCTTACACGAGGGTACCCCTCAATTATACTTAGCAAATCAAGTTAACTCCCAAAGCCGTTTATTAATTACTCGTAATATCAAAGATAGAGTTCAAAAGTTAGCACCTTTTCTGACTTATGATGATGATCCCTACATAGTCATAGACGGTGGACGACTAAAATGGATTATGGATGCATATACAACCTCAGCTCAATTACCTTATGCCAGTGAATACAGTGATCAAAACTTCAACTATATTCGCAATTCTGTCAAAGTAGTCATCGATGCTTACGATGGAACGGTAGATTTTTATGCAGTGGATGCTAATGATCCGATCTTACAGACATATCGTAAGATTTTCCCGGGAGTTTTTAAGGACTTGTCGCAAATGCCCGATTCGCTAAAAGCGCATTTGCGTTATCCTGAAACACTTTTTAATATTCAGGCTAACATGCTGAAAACCTTCCATATGACCGATTCTTCAGTCTTTTATAATAAAGAAGATGCATGGGATATAGCTAAAGAACTTTTCAACGCTAACCCTCAAAATGTAAGCCCCTATTATACTGTTTTAAAGATGCCAGGCGATGATAAGCCGGAATTTGTTTTGATGTTACCCTTTACACCGGCGTCCAGTGAGACCAATTCCCGTAACAATATGGTCTCTTGGTTAGCTGCCCGGATGGATGGTGATAAGTACGGTCAATTACTGCTTTATACCTTGCCAAAAAATACGGAAATTGATGGACCGTTGCAGATTGAGTCGCGAATTGATCAAGACCCGGATATATCTCAGCAACTTACATTGTGGAATCAAAAAGGTTCAAGCGTAATCAGAGGGGATTTATTGGTATTGCCAATTGGTGGAAATTTCATATATGTGGAGCCTATCTATTTACAATCAGATCAAAGCGGCAGCATTCCAGAAATGAAGAGAGTTGTGTTAGCTTATCAAGATCATTTAGTGATGACAGAAAATTTAGACCAAGCTTTCGTGAAGATTTTCGGGGATAATGCCCCGCAACCTTCTACACCAGGACAGATGAATACTCCAATTAGTCCAACCGAGCCTACGCCCAAGGTAACCCCTACACAACCAACGAGCGGAACAACCGCTGCTTCAATGTTAGATCAGATAAACCAAGTGCGTACCATTTTAGATAACTTAGAAACACAATTGAAAGGAATGTCTAGTGGACCTTTGTCTTCCTCATCTCCCACGCAATAAGTTTGGTTGTAAAACTTTAATTTAATGCAAAAAAAGAAGGCTTTAAGGTATAGAGGCCTTCTTTTTTTGCATTAATTCCATGTTTGTTGGTAGATAGGGTTGTCTTGGGTGAGGTGGGGGAAAAATGGCTCAGCGGTATAACTCCGCTGGGCCTGTTTTTTATTATAAAGCTTAACATATTCTTCATACGAAGTTAATGGAATGGTAACAAATGTGGTTTATGATGAATAGAATCGATAGATATTCGTAATTTTACGGTTGAAATAT
>JARLHW010000292.1 GCA_031292075.1 Desulfosporosinus sp. | reverse complement strand
GCCGAAAGACTTCTGCTTGGACAGGGACATGCCGATGGATGGCGTAATGGGCATGACCATGTGTGTGCCGAGGCTGTACATCATCATCCAGATAATCATAACCGCGAAGGTCGGCGACAGAAGGCCGAGCCCAAGCATCCCCAATCCTGCCGCTGCCATACCGAGCATAGCAATTCGAACATCACCGCAAAAACTTAAAACCGCCAGAATTAGCATGATAAAGAAACCCGGCGCTTCCCGCGGTACTTCTAGGAAACCTCTAACATTCTCGGACAGCCTGAATATGTCGTTTAAATAGTTGTTGAATATCGATGTATTAATGCCTGCACCAATCCCGGCGAACAATCCTGCCAGCAAAAATAGGTTAAAGTCCCGTTCACCGGCAATATGTTTTCTTTCCATTAAGCCGAACCCTTTCAGAACCGTTAGATGTATTTTTAGCGTTTTTCAAATACAACGCAAGTGCATTATAGCACGAGAAAATGCCGCTTTCAATGAGCTGCGCCCCCCTAAAGGCGCTCTTATAAAGCTTATTTTAAAGAGACAGCATACTGGCAACGCGGTATGTAGGCAGTGTATCTTTTGCACAACTTAAAGGTCAGCAGTATAAAAGCTATGCTAAAAAGGAGACTATTAAGATGATTTTCAGACAGGCCCTGCCTCAAGAGATAAATTTTATCTTCAGTGAAGGTTACAAGGAGTGGAGCAAAAACAGGACGTTTGAACAATATTGTACCGATAATTCCAAGGAAGATGTGTATGGTACAAGGTATGTCTTAGATGTCAATAACGAAATTGTAAGTTCTCTGATAATATTAAAACTTAAGGATATTGTTGGAAAGAAAGCATATGGTATTGGGTCTGTATTAACGCCAAAAATTCACGCCGGCAAAGGTTATGCGACGGTATTGTTAAAAAACTGCATGCCCAATGGAAAAGAAGACTCCTTAGTTTTTTTATATTCAGATATAAATCCTAAATTCTATAAAAGATTTAACTTTAAAATATTGCCTTCGAAATTTCAACGATATGAAAAAAGCGTCTGCATGGTATATTGTGAAGATCTTAGCTGGAACGAACTTTTGAATTGTTCAATAGATTCAATTCCGAACTATTTCTGAACCTGCCCGGCAGGTGCAATATTATACCCATAGATTGTGAATAGCTTTTTCCTATCGACAGAATTATATGAAGAAACTCATCATTCCGACATTGAGAACATTTTTTCTGGGGTCTATCATGCTGGGGTTGTTACTTTTTCTCCCTGCATGGACGCTAAATTATTGGCAAGCCTGGGTCTTTATTTCTGTCTTTATGGTATCAACCAATGCAATAGGCGTTTACCTATCAATAAAAGATCCTACCCTCCTGGAACGACGAAAGAATGCGGGTGTGGCAGCAGAACAGCGTATGCCTCAGAAAATTTTTGTGGTGGTCGTGATTGTTGCAAATGTCGCCCTACTGGTTTGCTCTGCACTCGACCATCGTTTTAGGTGGTCACAGGTGCCACCCTATGTGTCAGTAGTTGGGAATCTATTAATAGTGCTTGCGTTTATCATCTTTTATTTTGTCTTCAAAGAAAATAGCTATGGGGCATCCAATGTACAGACATTTGATGAACAAAAAGTTGTTTCGACAGGGCCTTACGCTTACGTTAGGCATCCAATGTACGTGGGAGCCTTAGTCATGATTATTGGTGTACCACTCGCACTCGGTTCATTGTGGGGACTTGCAATTCTTTTCGTTACTTTAGCAGGGCTTGTTTGGAGAATCCTCGATGAAGAGAAACTCCTTATGAAAGATTTGCCAGGGTATACCGAATACATGCAAAAGGTTCGGTATCGCCTTATTCCATATCTTTGGTAGTGTTTATCTCCAGAGATGTCAATATGCGTAATTGTGCAAATTGCGGAAAGGATTCTAATGGGAGAAAAAGACTATCTTAAATAATCTGACTCCCATTTATAGACAACTTGTCCATTTCTGTGGATAATAGGAAGCTGTCATTATGCAAAGGATATGCCAACACTTAAAACAAATATCCGATATATTATCACAATTTCTGATATATCGATATTTGTGATATTCAAATCTCAGCTACTACCATACAAGGTAATCCTGTCATACCAGCAAAATCTATTTGGTATGTGTTTGCTGTAAACTCAGTATTATTTATATTGAAAATCATACCCGAGTTAAGATTTTCAATAGTAAAGACACCTTTGTCTGCACAATGTTGGCCTTATGCCATTCATTAAGATTTAGTATAACCGTGAATTAGACGTAACTACTTTCTTTTTGATCAAGCTTGAGTAACTTCCAGCCAATTAAAGATACAGACCAAACCAATATGAACATTCCAACGAGCATAAATCCCATCTTATTAAAATCCAAGTTTTGTAACCAAAGCCAAAAACCACTGTTACGGTTGCTCTCTTGGGCAAACACCTGACCGACTTCGATAATACCTATGACTCCTGCTGCCAAGATTGAAAGACCAGTGATGGTTAGGTTATAATAGACTTTTCTTAAAGGTGAAGTAAGTACCCATTGATATGCTGTAGACATAAAAAAACCATCTAGTGTATCCATCATACTCATACCCGCAGTAAAAAGAATGGGGAAAGATAAAACAGCAACCCATGGTATACCCTTGGCTGAGGCGGATGCCGATGTAGCAAGAACTGCTATTTGTGTTGCCGTATCAAATCCGAGCCCAAACAAAAACCCTACTGCATAAATATGCCAGTTTTTATCAACAAGGTTAAATAAACGGTTTATCGTACGATTGATGACCCCTTTATCAGGTCGTTCCGCACTTTCCGCAATATACGTACCACTCCGCATGCATTTGAAAGTTTTTACGATATCCTTTAATATAACAAAATTAATAGTAGCAAGAAGAAGTAAAAAACCGCCTGAAACACAAGTGGCAATAACCCCACCGACAGCTTGAAATTGAGGAAGTGCTTGCTGTGCCCATTTAACTGCAAAAATAGTTAACGCGCCCATAATAATAACTACGGTTGAATGCCCAGATGAAAAGAAAAATCCTACACCTCTAGTTTTGCCTCCTTGCTGTACCAACTTACGCGTCATATTATCAATAGCTGCAATGTGATCAACATCAAAAGCATGACTAAGTCCAAAGGTATAGGATATTACGGCCAATCCCAGAAGTTCGGGATATTTAAAGACACCCGTGGAGAGAAGGATCAATCCAGTAAGAAATATACTTACTACAGCTCCTCCATACTTTACCGCGTCAGGCTTCCAGTTTGAAGTACCCCCCATTATTTAAAACCTCCTATTATTTTTAGATTAGTGAAGAAAACAAGATATACTATTTTAAAAAACAAAAAACCCTTTACCACTTATAAGGGTAAAAGGTTTAACCAGTATCTTACAACAATAGTCGCCCAGAAGACACAGCCAACACACCTCCCTAACATCCCGTAGGTAGTTGAAAACTCAAAATAAGCAGGTTTCCTGGCTCAAGGTCATTGTCGTCTTACGTCTTCCCAGGAATACATCCCAGTGACATTTGTAAGTAGACTCACTAGTACAGTGGCGGGCGCCGCGTCAGCTTTAACTGACTTCCCTTTTCAATTCTTTCCCTCGGAAAAGAATCACTAATTCGAATATTAAATTACGTGTTACTATAACATGTAGGATAAGTAATGTACAGTACTAAGTATAGTACGGTCACATCTCTAGTATCTAATTCTTTTCCCCCGAAAATTCTGTTGGTGCGTTTACTTCTTTAGGAAACTGGACTATAAATTCAGTCTTTTGCCCATCACCACTCTTCACGGTGATCGTGCCTTGATGGAGGGTTGTGATCTGATGGACCAGTGCAAGACCAATTCCGGTTCCCCCAGTCTCACGGGTTCGGGATTTGTCGGCACGGTAAAAGCGCTCGAATATAAAGGGGAGATCGTCTTTAGAGATGCCGATGCCAGTATTACTTACTCTGACTTCGACGAAATCTGGTGTTTGGGTGAGCGCGATGGTGAGTTGACCACCAACATCTGAGTACCGATAGGCATTGTGAACGAGATTGTAAAAGAGCCTTGTCAATAAGCGCCCGTCTCCCGACATTGTCACGAGTTCTGGCGGCGGGTTCCATATCAGTGTTAATTGTTTCTCTTGGATGAGTGGATAGAGGCTATGAATCACTTTGTCAAGAAGATGATTTAAGCTAACAGGTTCGAATATTAACGTTAAGGCACCCATTTCCGCGACATTTAAGTCTTTTAAGTCACTGGATAGGTCAACTAAGCGGTCTATTTCTTCATGTATTGAGGAAAGATTCTCCTTATCAGCAGGTAGAACATTGTCTTGGAAGGCCTCGATATAGCTTTTGATCGAGGTTAAGGGAGTACGCAGTTCGTGGGCGATATCGGCAGTAAACTGTTTGCGGAGGGTTTCTTGGCGATTTAAATTGTCCACCATTGCATTAAAAGCGGTTGCCAATTGTCCTACCTCGTCTTTGGTTTGAATCGCAACACGCTCATCAAGGTGTCCATGTCCGATGCGATCGGCGGCTTGAGTTAAACGTTTCAGCGGTGCTACGAGACGTCGACTTATGAAGTAACTAAGGATAATCCCGAATAAAAGCGCCAACCCTCCAGCGATGATGAGAGAACGAAAGACTGAGGATTGGAAGAGGACGTCTTGTGGATTGAGAATCTGTGCAGTAGCAGGGTAGCGGACTAGTGCTGTGCCTAAAGTCCCGAGAGGTCCCGTCATCGTTAAGGTCTTCGTTTTCCAACTCGTGATGGAAGAGGAGGCGGACATGCCCATATCCATGTTCATGTTCATTCCGTTTTGACCGTGCATCATGTCTTCCGTGGTGTGACTTAACGTGGCGATTAGCTTGCCACTTGTATCTGTCAGCGTGACGACTGTACCAAGCGGAAGGGTAGGGCTAATTTCATTTAGAGCCGTCTGATCCCAAGTTCCCTTGTTCTGATAAATCGAACTTAATCGAGAGGGCAACTGTTCAAAGGTCGCTTCATTCGTCTTAGTTAGATAATCACTAAACTGTTGGTGGAAGGCTAGATTTACAGCAAGCATGCTGAAGGTTAATGTAATAAGCGAGATGATCAGTGTAGAAAGAAATAGTTTCTTGCGCATCTCAGCCACCAGCACTTGGATTAAATTTGTAGCCAATCCCGAAAACTGTCAAAATAATCTTAGGGTCGCTAGGGATGGATTCGATTTTCTGACGAATCTTTTTAACATGAGCATCAACCACGCGGTCATCACCGTTGAAGTCGTGTCCTTGAACAATTTCAACCAATTGCCCTCTTGAGTAAACCCGACCAGGGCTTTTGGCTAAGGCTCCAAGAATCTTAAACTCTGTTGGGGTTAAAGAAACCGCCTGATCGTGAAGGCGAATTTCATGTTGTATATTATCAATGGTGAGACCGTTGTCATAGCAGACTACGTCCGCCAACGGCGCAGTTTCGTTGTTAGTTCGACGTAGAACAGCCCGGACCCGAGCGACCACTTCACGAGGACTAAAGGGTTTCGTGATGTAATCATCGGCACCAATACTTAACCCCCGGATGCGGTCCTCTTCTTCGACTTTAGCTGTGAGCATGATAATAGGGACGGAGGATATCTTTCGAATCTCACTGCAAATTTCTGTTCCGGACATGCCGGGGAGCATTAAATCTAGGATGAGTAGATCGAAAGGATTTTCTTTAAACATGGTCAGGGCGATGAGACCATTACTAGCAGTACTGACCTGAAACCCCTCTTGTTGAAGATAGGCTTTGAGCACGGTTATAATCTTTTTCTCATCATCAACTAGCAAAATTCTCATAAATTGTCAAACCCCTTTTCAAAACGGCAACAAAGCACTATACCTAGTATACCTTGGCTCGTCGTATTAGTCATCAAACGGGAGAAGCACGGCCTGATATGGCTCTATAGCCTCTAAATACTTGGTTTACATATTCTTAACTTTAGAAATAAGTTGTTTTAATTGATCAGCATTTGGACCATTTGGTTCATAGTCCAATGCCGTCTGCCACATTCGAATAGCATTTGCGTAGTCTTTTTTGGCTTCTAAAAGGAAAACCCCATAATCAAACAATGCCTGTTGAAAATCCGGTCTCTCCGTCAAGGCCTCTTTATAGCTATTTTCTGCTAAATCGTATTGTCCACCATAATAGGCGGCAGTGGCCATATCCCTCCCAAACGTAAGAATTTTTTTGTAATTCCATTATTAGTTTCCCAAGTAAGAATCCTTTATTTTAAATAAACGCACTCGACTTCGCGAGTGCGTTCAAGCGTTAAACATGCAAATGTTAGTTAGTCTTACCTCAATCTGACCTCCGGACTCAGAATCTACATGCGCATGGACATTCTTACTGTAAAGGTAAGAAAGTTTAGGATACCGAATAGCAAGATAACAGCTAAATAAGGCATAGCGACGGATAAAGCTTTACTGACTCCATAGTTATTTTTAGCTATTCTATAAGCAGCGTAAAGGGAACCAAGGGTTCCAGCGATGACCAAGAAGTATTGCATGATTTGAATCGTCGGATCAGCAATGAATGCGGTTGATCCTTCAATGTGCACCCCGAACAGCCCCATGAAAGTATAGTAGGTTGCTTTTCCTTCCGCTAGAAGATGGAACAAGTTATGGGCCATGTGAGAAGCAAGGTCAAGAGGGATAACTGCATAACCAAAACGTGCGAAGGAATTACGCAGTGACTCACCAGTAAACCGTTTTGAAAAAGCAGTCGCTGCGAAAAGTAGTAATACCGGAGTCGCCATTGGAAGATTCTTGGGTATAAGGAGCTTTTAAGAAAACGTTTGAGCAAAGGATAATTGAGAAAGTTTATGGGCTGTTTGTTAGAAGGCATTCAAATGAACCTCCAGTTTCTTAGATTTTCTTTTTCTTTAAGAATGCAGCAAGTATTCCAATGATCACAACAACACCAGCGACGCTGCCAATGAGAACGAAATTTGGTCCGGATTTACCGACAGTTATTGGGAAATTGACAGTGCTTGCACCCAAAGATGAAGTAATAGTAATTGCTTGGTTCCATTGCCCAGGTTGGTTAAAGGTCATACCTTGCATCATATAAGTGCCAGGGTCCATTGCCATTGAACCCATCGAAGATTGTTCTTGCATCGGCGAGCCACCTTGCTTGTCCATACCGGAAGACATATCCATACCAGCCATGCTACCACTATTACTAGCATTACTATCCATCGTTGATGGCATCATCATTACCTTGGCTCCGGTCACTGGTTGTCCTGTAGCCTTATTTTTAATGATCATAGTCATGGTTCCAGCTTGGTTAACCATAAGGTTTTCTGGGTTGGTCTGCATAGTTACATGGTAAGGACCAGCATCTTGTTCTAGTCCTCCAGATGCAGCCATAGTATTTGTAGCAAATGCGAGAGTTAAGAGTAAGAGAG
>JARLHW010000291.1 GCA_031292075.1 Desulfosporosinus sp. | reverse complement strand
TAAAGGTAATTTTCAAGGGCATACTCGCCTCTTTTATCGGTTTAATGACTATCGTATTATGGGGAATGGCCCAGCATAGCCTCAATGATAGGCTAACGATTGGGCTAGCCCTTGCCGCATTGGCAACATTGCGTTTTACAAAGTTGGATGTGCTTTGGGTTGTCTTCGGCGGTACAGGTATCTATCTGCTACTCCAAAAACTCTAATAGATCTTGTACGGACGTGATACTTGCCAAAGTAGTCATAATGTCTGGGCTTCTATATAAAATGGCACAAAAGTATGGTGCCGATAAAAACATTGTGACTGTTTTACCTGACAGAGTTGAAAGATATTTTAGTACATCCCTGATATAAAATCCTGATAATGGTGGTATCTATTGCTGGGTGTGCTGATGGTGTTGTACCTTCAGCAAGGTTATGAGAATTGTTATGGGACCACACATTCGTTACCTGTTTGATAGAACCTGAGTTTCGGAGTCGGAAATTCTTAGGAACATTCAAATCTTTACTAACTATAAGGTGCTGATCGACTTTGAGCACCCTACACTGTTGTCTGACAGAAGATAGCCACTTTTCATATTTTTAAAATTTGTGTTTAAGACTCCGAATGGCCGCTTTAACTTCAAACTGCGGATCAAGTATGGGCTTAATTGGACATTCATGAGTTTGGTGAGAAGGTTTCACTCTTGGGGGAAGATGCGAAGTCCCGTATTAACTCGATTCATACGATCGCCTTAGTTAATGTTAGTTTGTTCTTAGGGAAAAAGTATTTTGACAAAAAGGGACTGCCAATCAGAGGATAGCAGGATCTACACAGAAGATGAGAAGAAGAGAGAACGGAGGTGCCTCTTCTTCTCATTTGAATTTACTCTTATAAATATTGTATTTAAATCATAAAATATATTATAATATTATTAATTGGTTGTTTCATGGGCAGATTATTTATAATAAATTAGATTTGAGGTTTTTTTGTGGAAGAGCAGATCGTATTCATGAAGAGTGATTTTTTTAAGGCCTTAGCACACCCTACCCGGGTACGTATCATTGAGCGTCTGGCGAGGAACGGCGAAGAAGTGTGTGTTTGTGAGCTAATCGAGGATTTGGGAGTCGAACAGTCGAATTTATCCCAACACTTAAGCATTTTGCGAAAACAACATATTATTACATCGACTAAAGTGGGCTTAAAAGTCATGTACCGTATCAAATATCCTGAAGTATTAACCATTATGGAGAAGATCCAGAAGATTCTTGCTCAACAATTTCAAGAGGGGGAGGCTTTGATGAGGCATCTTGCCGACCGCTAGGAGGGCAGAAATGTCATTTTGATGCAACTGTACAGAGAAAGGGGGTGGGACTGTTGGATATTAAAATCCTAGGTTCTGGGTGTTCAAATTGTGCGAAGTTAGAAAAGGTAACCAAGGAGGGCATTGCTCAGCTTGGAATTGAAGCCCACGTTGAAAAAGTCGAAGACATGCAAAAAATTATGTCCTATGGGGTTATGAGTACACCTGCTCTCGTGATTAACGGGGTGGTTAAGCTGGTTGGGAAAGTACCGAATAAGGCGCAACTGATTGAAATCTTAGAAAAAGAACTGAATGCTAAATAAAAAATCCTGCCGTACTTAACAGCGGCTAGGGAATTGATGCCTAATTTGAGTTAAGAGAGTCTAGCTGATTACCTATCGATGGTAGTCGGCTTTTTTGTTATGTAGTACTTGCATATTTGTGATTGTTCGGTGGAGGCTTTATTTGTTAGAGGACTATTGTAATTAATATATAATAATATTATGATTAATTACAATAGTTACCTCTATGATGGGTGGTCTAGGCGCGGTAAGGACTGAAGAAGTAGGAAAGGTTATGATCAGGATGGTAAATCTATGTCTAAAATCGAGTAAGGGTGAACAGCCTGTGTGGTTTGACTGGGTGTCTAAAGGGACTTCGGTTGAAGGATGAAAGGGGTAGCTTCATGATTTATTTAGATAATGCTGCAACGACTTGGCCAAAACCACAACAAGTTGTAGCTGCTATTGAGGAGGCCCTTGTGCACAAGGGTGGGAATGCTGGTCGGGGAGGGCATGGCGCAGCGATGCAGATGGCTCGACTTATTTATCAGACGAGGGAAGACTTGTGCGTCCTATTTGGTACGAATAATCCGACCCGAGTTGTCTTTACCCAGAATGCTACTCATGCCTTGAATCAAGCGTTATTTGGACTTTTACAATCGGGGGATCACGTCATCACATCTTCTCTCGAACATAATGCAGTGGCCCGACCACTTTGGGCCTTGAAACAGCGAGGGGTTGAGGTTAGCGAAATCCCTGGGGTACCTGGGAGAGAGTTTGATATTGAAGCGTACAACAAGGCTTTTCAAGCCAACACCAAGTTAGTGGTGACCTTGCATGCCTCGAATGTAACGGGCACGTTGTTGCCTGTTAAAGAAATAGGTCAAATCGCCCATGAGCATGGCGCTTACTATTTGCTGGATGCCGCGCAAACTGCAGGGGTTTTCCCTATCGATTTAGGACACCTTTCTGTGGATTTACTTGCATTTCCGGGACATAAAGGCCTTTTGGGCCCTCAGGGAACGGGAGGACTCATCGTCAAGGCGGACATTCGATTAGAGCCGTTGATCTACGGTGGAACAGGGAGTCGCTCTGAAGAGGATTGTCAGCCGGACTTTCTGCCAGATGCCTTGGAAAGCGGCACTATGAACGGCGCAGGTATTGCCGGATTGGGGGCGGGAGTGCGGTACATCCTTAATGAAGGCGTGGATAAAATACGGGTTAGAGAACAGGCGCTTTGCCGGAAATTATGGGAGGGGTTACGGGAAATTCCGGGGGTTAAGCTTTATGGAAGTGAAATGGTGGAACTGAGGTCACCCATTGTGGCCTTTAACATTGGGGAACTCGATGCGATAGAAGCCGGCTTTTTATTGGAAGAGAAGGCAGGAGTAATCGCCCGAGCCGGTATTCACTGCGCCGCTCATGCCCACAGGATGTTAGGAACCTTAAAACAGGGGGTTGTTCGATTTAGCCCGTCTCATTTCACGAGCGAGGAAGAAATTGAAATCGCTTTGCAGGCGGTAAGAAGAGTTACTGAGGAGTTGAGCTAATCAAATGAGCGAGAGAAGTTCAATGTTATATGGAAAATTAAAAGAGTATAGGGCTTTGCTCACGTTCCCTTCATTAGCGGATGTTATGCACGCAGAGGGAATCCTCACCCGTTTAGATTGTCCCTCTGCCGTTGTTCGGACACCATCCAGTTTGCGATCCAGTTGCAACAGCATGTCTCTGTGCCTGCCATTGGAATCTAAAGCAATCATTGACGAGCTGATTAATGCAGGAGTGGTGTTTACTGGGATGTATGAAGTGCGGGAGGATGGGTTTTTCACATTGGGATGGTAAGTAGGAAAAAGCAATAATAATTAGAGTAAGGGAATTGACCATGGTTGTGTTTGTGATGAACAATGAGCAATAAAAAGGAGAAAGTCTGTATCAAAACCCTATTTCTTTCTATGTCGATCGTTTAACAATTAGAGCAATCTGATTTATATGATGCTTTAGATTAGATAGTTTGCCTCAGCAGATGGAAAATGGGGGGATTAATGCATGGCTGTATACAGAGGCTAACCCTGTGATGATGGAAAGGGAACGTTCTGAGGTACCATAAAGGAATAATAGTGGTACATGTTGAAATATTATAAATAACTCATAAGGCACATTCAAGAAAATAACCAGTCAGTATGCCAGTCTATTTTGTATCATACTGCGTCGGTATGTTTACCTAATAGCCCCCCACTATGAGGTAAACATACCTCCTTGTCTGACGCAAAATATCCAAGGCATCTTTGACTTGTTATTTTCTTTCATATGCCTAACTGGAAAAATGGAGATAAAAGAATGGAAACTGAAGAGATCAGACAGGTAGTTAAGACACGCTACGGTTTATTTGCTGAAAGTGGGGGCAAGAAAGATTGTGGTTGACAGATCAAGAGTGAACCCAGTTCGGGTTTCGTGGTAGGACAGGGACTATACAATCAAGAGGTACTTTCATTAGTGCCTGTAAATACTCTTAGCCACTCACGTGGTTGTGGTAATCCTATTGGTTTCACAGATGTTGAGCCAGGGGAGGTGGTTGTTGATTTCGGTTGTGGAGGAGGACTGGACGTTATCCTAGCCTCTCATAAAGTCGGTCTGCAAGGAAGAGTAATCGGAATAGATTTCGCTCCTCAAATGATCGAGAGAGCCAAGAAGGTTCTAGTTGAAGCAGGGTTGCAAGACCATGATATCGAATTCCGCACTGCTGACTTGGAAAAAACCAAGATTGCAGACTGTTCCGTGGATGTTGTGATCTCCAATTGTGTTATTCACTCTTTAAGGGGTCCCGCCAACCAAATGACGCAAAACTCACGCTAATACAATATATGGTAACAATAAGCCAACTTTTCCAACGCTAAGGAAAAGTTGGCTTATTGCGTTATTCAAAATGTAGGAGCCCGATAGATTGACCTAAAAGAGTAGGCAGGAATTATTCAAAAAAATGTAGAATTCTAAGAAGAAGGGAATCTAGCCTCAAGGAGATGCTTGAGAAAACAGGGGGTAAAAACAAAATATGAAACTGCTGCACATAGCCGATTTGCATATTGGAAAACGAATAAACGAGTTCAGTATGATCGAGGATCAGAAATATATTTTACAAGAAATCTTACGCCTCGTTGACGAGGTTAAACCCTTGGCGATTCTAATGGCAGGGGACATTTACGATAAGAGTGTTCCTGCGGGAGAGGCTGTGGAAGTACTTGATGAGTTTTTGACGGAACTTGTTGCCCGTAAAGTGCAATCATGCATCGTCAGTGGCAACCATGATTCGCCGGAGCGCTTAAACTTCGGCAGTCGAATTATGCAGAAAAATGGGGTCCATATTGCAGGGACCTTTGATGGTAAGCTCAAGCAAATTGTCTTTCAAGATAAGTTTGGACCCGTCAATATTTATCTTTTGCCCTTTGTTAAGCCGGCGCTGGTTAATCCCTATTATCCGGATCAGAACACCCAATCCTATGAGGATGCGGTTAACGTCGTCGTTAAGGCCTCCCAGATTAACGAGCAGGAGCGAAACATCCTGGTAGCGCATCAGTTTATCACGAATGGTGGCAAGGAGCCAGAACGTTCTGATTCTGAGACCATCGCGATCGGCGGCTTGGATAACATTGACGCTTCTGTGTTCGAAGCGTTTGATTATGTGGCGCTTGGGCATTTGCATGGTCCTCAGTCTATAGGTAGAGAAATGATACGCTATGCCGGTTCACCGCTCAAATATTCATTTTCAGAGGCACGTCAACATAAATCGGTGACAGTACTGGAATTAGGACAAAAAAGCACTCTAGATATTCAAACGGTTTCCCTAACTCCCTTGCACGACATGCGGGAGATTAAGGGACCTCTAAAGGAACTGGTTCGAGTTGCGGCCTCCTTGCCTGAAGTTTCACAGGATTATATTCGCGCAATCTTAACTGATGAAGATGAGGTTTATGACGCGATCGGTCAACTGCGTCAAGTGTATCCGAACATGATGCGCATCGACTTTGAAAACTGTCGTAGCAGACAAGGGAATGACTCCAAAACTGCAGCCTCAGGCGATGTCGCGCGTAAAAGTCCCTTTGAATTATTTGCAGAGTTTTATACTAAGCAAAACAACCTGGAAATGACCCAAGAGCTGTGCCTTCTTATTCAAGAAGCCTTAGATCAGGTTGGAGGGGTTACAAAATGAAACCGCTAAAAATTGTAATGAGCGCCTTTGGTCCTTATGCCGGAAAGGTCGATCTTCCTCTGCATCTGCTCGGGAACGAGGGTTTGTTCTTGATTACTGGAGATACTGGTGCTGGTAAGACGACAATATTTGATGCCATAGCATTCGCTCTTTTTGATGGAGCAAGCGGCTCCGTACGCACAGTTGACACTCTCCGCAGCGACTTCGCAAACCCGGATACCAAAACCTATGTCGAATTGGAATTTTTGCATAAGGGACTCGAATACAAATTAACCCGTAATCCCAAATACGAGCGCCCCAAAAAGAGTGGAACCGGCTTCACCAATGAAAATGCCGATGCAACGCTTCATTTACCCGGAGGGCAGGTAGTTTCAGGAAATAATAAAGTTACAGATAAAATAGTCGATTTACTCGGTCTTGATTTTAAGCAATATAAGCAAATTGCTATGATTGCTCAAGGGGAGTTTCTTAAGTTATTGCTGGCAGAAAGCAATGAGCGTGCCGGAATTTTTCGCAAAGTATTTAATACGGATATTTATTTGAGAATTCAGGAGGTCCTGAAGAGACGTGAGAAAGACTTAAGGGCGAACTGCGAAGAAAGCATACGCAGCATTTTGCAATTTATGGATGGCATCCTCTGTGATAAAGATCATGGAGACTATCTCCAGCTTTCCGAGTTGATCTCTAAACGCAGTGTTCACGGATCGGAACAAATTATCGGGTTATTGAAGGCGTTGATTGCTGAGGATAAATCAAGTCTCGATCAGGTCAAGAAACTAGCTGAAGAAGCAGCGAAGTCAATTATGGCTAAGGCTTCTGAACTTAAAGAAGCGGAGTATGTCAACAGAGCCTTTTTTGAGCTGGAGACTGCCCAAACATTGCTTGGAGAACTACAGCAAAAAGCAGACGAAATGGAACGAAATGAAGTGGCCGCCTTGGCTGCTGATAAAGCACTGCATGGCGTGAAGCCGCGTGAAGATAGTTATTTACGCGAAAAAAGAGGGTTCGATGAACTAACCAGCAGTATGCAATTGCTTAGAGAGACCATTGCCACTCAAACCCCGAAGGTGGAAGAACTACATACCGCCTTGATCACTGAACAGCAACTAGAACCAATCCGGGTGAGGTTGGCCAGTGATATTATAAGACTCACGGAGGCCTTGCCCCAATATGACAAGGTCGAGAAACTCAAGCAGAACAAGAACAAGCAACAGAAAACCCTACAAACCGTTGAAAATTCGCTAGCCTCCTTGAAAATTGAAAAGGAAAGGCTTGCAGACTCGAAGGAGCGGCTAAGTAAGGAATACGATGGGTTCAGTGACGTGGAAACACGACTCATAGAAGGCAAAAATTCGCTTGCCAATTTAGGTGCTCTCGAAACCAGCATCAACAATATCGCCGCTGGCATCAAGGTCGTGCAAAAGATGCAGTTGGAGTATGCCAGATTGCAAAGTACCTATCTTACTGCGGAGAAATTATATAACGCAGCAAATGATGAATACATTAACAAAGAAAATTCTTTTTTTCGCGAGCAAGCGGGCATTTTAGCAGAAACCCTGCAGGACGGACAACCTTGTCCGGTTTGCGGTGCCACTGAGCACCCACAGAAGGCTAAGCCCACAGCGGATGCCCCAAGTGAGGCAGTTATCCAAAGTTTGAAAGCACAGAGAGACCAAAAGCAGCAGCTTATGCATCAGACCAGCGAGAAGGCCAGCGGTAAAAATACGCAGATCGAGACGTCCAAAACACATTTATTTCAAACTGCGCAGCAGGTGTTCGAGCACGATATCTCGGAGGATCTATTACAGCTAGAGCGACAGGTTCAAAGTGAGCTGGCCAAAACTACAGGAAATAAGCAGGAACAAACGACGGCACTGCGTATCCTGCAAGTTCAGAACGCGAGGAAACTTGAATGTCAGGAGCAAATTCGCCAGGTTGAGGATACAATTCAACAAACCGAAGCTGCTTACACTCTGCAATCAGGGCACAAAGGGGAGCTCGAAGTGACCCTTTCTGCCCTGAACAGTGAACTTGTTACGCTGCAGTCCGTCTTGGACTATCCGTCGATCGAAGGGGCCAAACAAACGATTGCCGACACTAAAGACAAATTAGACGAATCTAATCGATCTCTGCAAAAAACGGAAAAGGCTTATCGGGAAAACAAGGGCGAACTTGACAGCAATAATACGCTGCTCAGTGATCAGGAACTGCGAATGGAAGCTGTGAGCGCAGCTTTAAAGACGGCAAAGGCTGATTATACTTCAAAATATCAGGAATATGGTTTTATCGACGAGACTTCATATCATGCAGCACTGTTAACGGAGCAACGACTGGCAGAACTCAATATGCATATTTCCAATTATCGCGATGCTTATAAAAGTACAATTACAGAGATTGCTAGGCTCAGCGTCGAAACAAAAGATAAGCAGCCGAAAGATACCGCCAAGGTCTTGGAGCAACAAAGTGCTTTACAACGTGAAAAAGAATCCTTGGACAAAAAAATACAGGGGATTGTCTCGAGACTTCAGACCAATGAGACAATTGCCAAAGCGACAATTAAAGGCGAAGCAGAGCGCCGTCAATTGGAAAAAGAGTTTTTGATGGTCAGCAATTTATCGAAAACTGCCAACGGAGAACTTGCCGGTAAGCAAAAACTTGCCTTTGAACAGTTTGTGCAGGCATCTTACTTTAACCAGATCATCGCAGAAGCAAACAAACGGCTGTCGGTCTTGTCTAATGGCCGCTATGAACTGTTACGCAAAGAAAGCTCCACGGACTATCGTTCACAATCGGGATTAGAGCTTGATGTGTTGGATAATTACACCGGAAAAATCCGAACCGTAAAATCTCTGTCCGGCGGTGAATCATTTAAGGCTTCTCTCTCTCTAGCCTTAGGTCTTTCGGATGTCATTCAAAGCTACGCTGGTGGGGTGGAAATTGACACCATGTTTATTGATGAGGGTTTTGGTGCCTTAGATGCCGAATCACTTGAACAGGCAATTATGACGCTCGATAGTTTAACCTCTGGGAATAGGCTCGTTGGAATAATCTCACATGTCAGTGAACTGAAAGATCGGATTGATAAGCAGCTGATCATCAAGAAAGGCATTGTCGGTAGTACAATCGATTTAGTGCCGTGACCATAGTCTCTAGAAAAATTATCTAAAGACTAAAAGACCCAGTGTAGGTGAATCCCTACGCTGGGTCTTTTATAACCTTGATTCCCGTGAAAAATTATACCTACATTAATAAACCCTGATTTTAACCACAGATTACACAGATTAACACAGAATAAATACATTTTGGATCTAAACTACAAATCGCTTGTAACTCAATTGATGATCGCCAAAGTTGATTAAAAGGCCTCGTTTTAACCCTGTGGCTTTCAGATAATTTATAATTTGTGCCTCTTCATTGACTCACATATTCGCCATTTTTCTATACTTAATCCTTCTTAATCTGTGTTAATCTGTGGTTTCTCTTATCGTTCTTTTCATGTGTAATCTGTGGTTCCCAGTTCAGAATTCCCCAAGGCATATTTACAGTGTTTTTCCTTGTAGGTATAAAAAAATGCGGGATTTTAGGTTATAGGACGCTTCGATCTCTTTGGACAAGCCGGCCTTCTACCCAGACCATGATCGGAAACCCTTGTAAGGTTTTACCTAAAAACGGGGTATTGCGCGCTTTCGAAACTAACTGAGCCGAATCAATCATCTCCGAGAACTCTGGATCAAAGAGTACTATATCGGCCGGTGTGCCAGGCTTCAACGACCCCCCGTGCAAGCCAAACCGTTTGGCCGGGGCTAAGCTCCAAGCCTCGATCACCCGATCCAAGGATAACTGTCCCGGCAACACTAGATATTGCCAAACTGCGCTTAGTGCCGTCTCCAAACTGGCAATTCCAAAGGGAGCCTCCGCAAAGGGCCGGGCTTTTTCTGACTGGGTGTGGGGAGCATGGTCGGTTGCGATCATATCTAATGTCCCATCACGAAGACCTTCAATGAGTGACTCCCTGTCCCTTGGGGAACCCAGTGGCGGATTGACCTTAAGCGCAGTATCCGTAATACCCAATTCTTCATCGCAGAAGATCAAATGGTGAGGATTCACTTCTGCACTGACATCGACACCCCGTTCTTTGGCACGCCGAATTAAATCAACACTCTCCGTCGTAGAAATATGGGCCAGATGAAGTTTACCGCCTGTTTCCTCCGCTAGAAGCAAATCCCTAGCTACAATCACACTTTCGGCACTAGCAGGGATGCCTTTTAAACCCATCCGAGCGGACGCCATTCCGCGGCGCATTTGCCCCTCGCCGGCCAAATCTTTATCCTCACAATGACTGATAATGGGGAGCCCCGTCAGTTTGGCATATTCTAAAGAGAGTCGCATCACTTCTGCATTCTGAATATTTTTACCATCATCAGAAAAGGCCGCAGCCCCACCCGCTTTCATATCCATCATTTCGGCCAATTCGCCCCCTTGCATGCCTTTGGTCACAGTTCCAATCGGCAGCACATGGGCATATCCCGCGCGTTCACCCTGCAGGCGCACGAATTCAACCAGAGCTCTACTATCAATCACTGGTTTCGTGTTGGCCATGGCCAAAATCGTCGTAAATCCTCCGCGTACCGCGGCACGTGAGCCACTTAGAATATCTTCCTTCTCCTCTTGCCCCGGTTCACGCAAGTGAGTGTGGACATCTATAAGCCCCGGGAAAACAAACTTTCCTTTACCGTTGATCGATTCCACCTGTTCTCCCTGCGCTAGCGTTAGGACCTCTTCCTCTGTCAATGAAGAAGACATTTCTAACACCTGCCCGCCTTTAATGAGAACATCCCGAGGAGCAGATAAGTTTTGGCTGGGATCAATTACCCATACCTCTTTAAGCCACCACATTGCTAGACCCCCCAATCAGTAAATAAATTAGAGCCATGCGAATGGCCACACCATTGGTAACTTGGCGCTCAATTAAAGCTTGGGCGCTATCCGCCACGTCATCAGAGATTTCCACGTTCCGATTCATGGGACCGGGGTGTAATATAATACTCTGTTTCCCTGTTTTCTTCAAGCGCTCTGTCGTCAAGCCATAGAGATGGCTATACTCACGCAGGCTGGGAAATAGACCGCTTTTTTGCCGTTCAAGTTGGAGACGAAGTGCCATCACCACATCCGCTCCTGGTAAAGCGCCGTCAAGATCATGGGTTAGTTTTACCCCCAGACCCTCCATTTCAACTGGAACCAGAGTCGGAGGACCCACAAAGGTCACATCCACACCAAGTTTTTGCAGACACCAGGCATTGCTCCGAGCAACCCTAGAATGCAAAATATCCCCAACGATGACAACTTTCTTACCTTCCAGTTCTCCTAACTGCTCCTCCATCGTGAAAATGTCCAGTAATGCTTGAGTTGGATGTGCATGCTGTCCGTCTCCTGCATTAATGACCCCCGCATCGAGGATATCCGCCAGAAACTTTGCGGAACCTGAACTGGAATGCCGAATAATCACCAGGTCAGCTCGCATTGCCTGAATCGTCTTGGCCGTATCGTATAAACTTTCCCCTTTACTCACACTACTCTGAGCAACAGCAATACTAGTCGTATCAGCCCCCAACACTTTTCCAGCCATTTCGAAGGAAGTTCGAGTTCGTGTACTTGCTTCATAAAAAAGATTGACCACCGATTTCCCTTTTAACGTAGGCAACTTCTTAATCGGGCGCATCAAAATTTCTTTCATCACCTTAGCAGTATGCAAAATATGGCGAATCTCATCAACGCTCATATCCTCAATTGCTAGAATATCTTTACGCTGCCATTTCATCCATAACCCTCCCTAACCCTTTTTTTCAACATTACCCCTAGTTCGCGATTATCCCCTTAAACATCAAAAAATCCTCTTCCCAAGAAGGAGAGGATTTAAAATAGGCATAACCTATATCCCACTCGCCCCTTGACCATCTCTCTGGATAGCATTTAAAGGTTAAAGTCTCGTTTAATTCGTATTATCATCACGTTCCAGCAAAAGCACATCTTCTTCCGCGTCCACTTCCTGCAAACGCACCGCTACAATTTCTCTCTTAGACGTAGGTAAATTCTTGCCAACATAGTCTGCACGAATGGGTAACTCTCGATGTCCGCGATCCACAAGCACCGCCAATTGAATACGCCCCGGCCTACCTAAATCCATTGTCGCATCTAAGGCTGCCCGGGCCGTTCGCCCCGTATACAGCACGTCATCGATCAGAACCACTGTTTTACCCTCAATGCTTACCGGAATATCCGTCTCATGAACAACCGGATGTATGTCAATAGTACTTAAGTCATCGCGATAAAGGGTAATATCCAGAATTCCCAGTGGAACCTTTACCCCTTCAAACTCCTCAATGTATTGTTGAATTCGTTCCGCTAATGGCACTCCTCGGCGACGTATACCAACTAAGACAAGATTATCAGTCCCTTTATTTTTTTCCACAATTTCGTGCGCAATGCGAGTCACCGCCCTACGAATTCCATCCGCATCAATAATTTTGCTTTTAAACGTGCCTAATTCCACGACTTACTAACTCCTTTCACCCTCGAGCATCTTCTTAGATCTGAAGATTTGGAAAGAACGGTATAAAAAAAACTGTCTGAACGCAGACAGTCCCCCTTTGCTTCCGTCTGCCTTCCCAAGCCTCTCGGGACTTCATTAAAGGCCATAACACTGTCACTAAGTGTACTGCAGGTCTGCCTAAATGTCAATGAGAGAACTCGTGCTCCAGCGACTCTTAGCCTCCTGGAACAGCAAAAGGGTCCCCACATTAAGTTGCGAAGACCCTTGATTATATAGTTTATTTTTTGTATCATGATCAAAAAAATAAACACTGCTGCATAGCCGATAAGAACTACTCCAGAACTGTAGTAATAATAGCCATCTTGTAAACTTCTTCTGCGTTACACCCTCTTGAGAGGTCATTGATAGGAGCGTTCAGACCCTGGAGAATTGGACCAATAGCCTCAAAGCCCCCAAGACGCTGAGCAATCTTGTAACCGATATTACCTGCATTAATATCAGGGAATATGAATGTGTTAGCTTGACCTGCAACCGGAGAGGAGGAGCATTTAATCTTCGCAACTTCAGGAGAAAAAGCAGCATCAAACTGAAGCTCACCATCAACAGGAAAATCAAGATTCATAGCCTTTAGCTTTTCTGTCGCGTTACGCATCTTATCAACCGATTCACCCTTACCAGAACCCATAGTGCTGTAGGAAAGCATGGCAACCTTTGGCTCAACTGAGAAAGCCTTGGCTGATCTGGCCGTTTCAACAGCTATTTCAACCAGCTCATCTTCGGTCGGGAAAAGGTTAATAGCGCAGTCAGCCATTACGTACTTCTCGTCACCGTTCGCTGTAGTACGATGCATAATAAAGCAACTTGAAACAATCTTATTGCCAGGCCTTGTCTTAATAAGCTGAAGAGCAGGACGAACTGTATCAGCAGTAGAATAGGTCGCACCACCCAGAAGACCATAAGCATAGCCTACTTTGACAAGCATTGTCCCGAAGTAGTTAGCCTTTGATAGGGCTTCACGACAAGCTACCTCATCCATCTTACCCTTTCGCAGCTCAACCATCTGGGCAACCATGGCATCGATACCAGCATAGTTCTGAGGATCAATAATTTCAATTCCCTCTATCGAACAGCCGCACTTTTCAGCAGCAGCCGCTACTTCAGCAGGATTTCCTAAAAGTACAGGAGCAAGGATACCTTCCTTATGTAGTCGGCTGGCCGCCTCAATAATCCTTGAATCTAATCCCTCTGTTAAAATAAGCTTTTTCTTATTAGCTTTAAGCTTTGCAATCATATTATCAAACATTAATTAACTTCCTCCTTCATTTACATTTTTTCATTTGTAATTATTATACACCTTGTACTCAGGATATATCAATAAGAAGAAATCAGAAAAGTGTCATTATTCAAAATCGGAACTAAGACACTTCCTCTCTCAACCTTTCAATCAGAACTGCAAACTTACTGGGTACAGGAGCATCGAACCTCATCCACTTACCACTTCTCGGATGTTCAAAACCCAAATGTGCAGCATGAAGCATTTGTCCTTGTAACCCAAATTGATTCTTTTTGGGTCCATACACAAGGTCACCAAGAACGGGATGCTTAATATAACGCATATGAACCCTAATCTGGTGGGTTCGTCCAGTCTCGAGTTGCACTTCCACATAGGTACTTTCTCTAAATCGCTCTAACACTGTATAATGCGACACGGCAAGTTTCGAATGCTGCATAACCACGGCCATTCGCTTACGATCAGTAGGATCACGTCCAATCGGTGCATCTACCGTGCCGGAGGGTTCTAAAACCACCCCGTGAACTAACGCCAAGTATTTTCGCTCCATACTATGCGCTTTAAGCTGAGCTGCGAGCCCTTGATGAGCGACATCATTCTTAGCCACCACTAAAATCCCAGACGTATCTTTGTCTATTCGATGCACAATCCCTGGACGTAATACTCCATTAATACCAGAAAGATTGTGACAGTGATAGAGCAAGGCATTAACCAGGGTTCCCGTCCAGGCCCCCGGAGCCGGATGAACTACCATACCCTGTGGCTTATTTACAACCAAGACATCTTCGTCCTCATAAAGGATCTCAATTGGAATATTTTCCGGTTCAGCTATTGATTCACGGGGGGTAGGAAACACTACTTCAATCTTATCACCCTGGCGCACCTTATAATTCGCTTTTTTAACTAAACCATTGACTATTACGCATTCTTGGGCAATAAGTCCCTGTACGAAAGATCTACTCTTTCCCAGAATATCTGTCACACCAACATCGAGGCGAATTCCTTCCGGAAGTTCAAACGTTTTCTTTTCAGTTGCTAGTTCAGAGCCTGGGAGCAAATTTTCTTCTTCAGAAACAGGCTCGTCAAATTCAAAATCCTCTAGGACAGATTCCTTTGTCTCTATTTCCACTCTCATAATCCCGCCAATTCTTTAATGCTCTAACTTTATTCCTCAGAGATAGATTTACCCCGAGCCCTTTCTTCCAGATATAAACGGAGCATGAATAACCCCACTCCCACGACAATCATACTATCTGCGAAATTGAAAACAAAGGGCCAGATCTGGAAATCCAAATAATCCACCACACGTCCTATTACAAGACGATCAAAAAGGTTCCCTAAGGCCCCGCCTCCGATCATTCCAATCGCCAGACGAGTCAGGGTTTCTCTGCGTGGAATCCGAAACTGTCCATAAATCACCCCAGCTACAACTAATAGCGCCGTAACAACAAAAATCCAAGTCCGACCGGCCATCAGACCGAACGCCGCACCTGGATTTAGGACAAACGTCAGATGAAATACCTTGGGGATGACGATCAGCGTCTCACCAGGAACAAAGTTCCTTTGGACCAAAACTTTCAATACTCGATCAATAATCCATACCCCGACCATTGTAAGCCAAACCAGCACCTTCTAACCTCCCTGTTTTCCCCTCATCTTAACACAGGGCTTTCACCAGGGCAAACTATTCGTGAACTAAAATGGGATGAACGAAATGAATGCAAATGAAATTGCACGTTCACCAAAGCTCCGGAGACTTGTCCATGGATGGACTGATGCCGCGGTGCCAAGGATGGCAAGGAGCGACGCACATTCAGAAGGCCAGGAGGTTTTGAGTTTTAGTCTTAACGACAAACGAATAGCAATGGAACGTGTCGATCACGATAGTCTCCAGTGGAGAGTATCGCCGAAGCCGTGATCCCTTTAGGAATACCTACCGACGTAGGATGCTAAGACACTTCCTCTCCACTTCCTCTCCACGTCCTCCTAGGTCCGTCCGTGCTCTTTGCTATAATGAAACGTATTCCCCGGTTCTCTTTGAGTTTCAATAGTTTCAATATATTGAACCGCTCCAATTACTTCATCCGCATCTTCGTAGGCATCATTTGGATCCCGGACATCTCGATTTGTTCCCAAATCCTGGGCCGAATCCGAGGTCCCATAACGAGCCACAGCCTGCCAAGAATCCTCTCCATCGAACTCTACCTGATCTCTGCCATCATTGAAGGTTCGAGAAAAAGGGCGATTCAGAAGTTCATTCTCGACGGGTTCACGATGTAACGAATGCTGCTCTTCCTTTTCCTCCTCACGACTACATTCCGTACATACTGTAGTATAAGGCAGGGCCTCAAGTCGTTCAAAGGGAATTTCCTGACCGCAGTGCTCACAAACACCATACTCGCCTTGATCAAAGCGAGCCAAAGCAACATCAATTGCTTCAACTCTGTGGACCAACCGATCATGTTGGGCCACATCTCGAGACCGCTCATAAACCTCAGTGGCAATATCCGCCGGATGATTATCTATAAGCGACAATTCACCTAAAGACTCTCGCATATCTCCAGTAAAAATTTCTGTCGCTGTTTCCAGCGAATTTTTTCTTTCTTCACGCAAGGTTTCAATCAATTTTGTATAACGCGTTTGTTCATTCATAATCTCTGCCCCCTATCTGGTCTATGACTAATTAACTTGACACTTTCTACCCAAGTTCTCAACGCAATAAAGGACCGTCTCTACTTGCATCCTGTTGCATCCCCTCGCATCCTCCCCCGTCGTTCCAACCCCGTCGACCCCAGCTAGAGGAAGTTTCTTTTCCTCCTGATGCTAGCGCTGATGAACGTACTTACTTAGTTCTGCAATAAACCCACCAATAACTGGCAAGTTAAGGACAACGATACGTTTTAACAGGAAATAGGCAACTCCCGCGAGGAGTCCTGCTCCTATTGCTGTTCCCAATCCTCGTACAAGTCCGACTAGGAAATTTAACCAAAGAAGACGTCCGGGGCGATTAAGATATGCAATGTAATCTGCCAATCTCATCGTCTCAAGAGTCTCTGCCAATAATGTGACTTGATGTCTTAAGTAAGCACACTCCTGTACGTTTAGAGGATTAGCTTTTTCATCACTCGCGGAGAGTAATGTTGATTTCCCCTTTGCATCTAAATCGCTCACATGATTCACCTCACGTTAAAACATCAAATTCAGTGTTCCCATCGGGTGCAAAATTACACAGAGATTTTAAATAAAACTTGCCTAACACCTAGACCTGCGAATGGTGCTTAGGCTCAGGCAAAGCCGTAGTTGCATCACGACCCCTGGTACAAGAAGCCTTTATTAAGAAAGTATATGGGAAAATTGTTGCCCAGATCGCAAAAAGCCAGAAAAAATATTTCCTGGCTTTTTGCGATCTGCACACTTGTTCAATTACTGACCTATAAGTTTAAGTGAAAACCTAGACCTCATCAACCAAAACCCTAACGTTCTAAAAGCGGGAGGTTTCAAACTGAACGAATTACTCCTCCGTTAACCAGACAATTTCACCATTTTCAAAGACTGGAATGATCGGTAAAATGTTGGGAGTAGAGCAATAAACTAAATCTTGTTCAAATCCTAATGAGATAAGTTTTTTGCCATGGACTGAATTCCTGATCTTATCGACAAGCTGATTTTCTGAACTACGAAATAACATGCGTGCAGCTTCACCTAAATCGTTGAGAATAACGTTCGGTCCCAACGCCTCAATAAGCATTCCCGCACAGAGCGTGTCCGGAAGATCAAAACGTTCTTCCGTGCCCGCACAAAACACTACAATTCCTTGAAATCTACAATCATCTCCAAACAAACCAATGATAGCTGAAATGATGCTCTGCATGTTTAGAAAAGAAGCCATCCAAATCATAGGTGCAGCTATTGCATCTCGAATGGCCCGTGTGCCATTCGTCGTGGTCATAATGACTCGCTTGCCTCCCACCTTTTCTGGAACATAGTCAAAGGGTGAATTACCGAAATCAAATCCTTCCATCGGCAGTGCCTGACATTCACCCCCTACTAAAGATCCCGGAAGTGTTAAACGTCTTTCTAAAGCCTCTTCTGGTGTAAGAACTGGAATAATGGCCTGACACCCGTTAGCCAAAGCAGTTACCATGGTGCTTGTGGCTCTTAGAACATCAATCACGATGACCAATTTATCTTCTAGGTAGGGCAAACGCGACGAACCAGCGTTTGGTAATACTTCAATGTGTATGCTCTTCACTCCCATCCCTATAATTACGCTATTTTTGCTCTCCAAGGAAATAACAAATCACCTTACTTAACTTAACTACAGATTCAACTTTCTCGCCCGAAAATCCTGCAACGGTCCAAAAGAATATCAATCTCAATACTTAAAAATGCCGCTCTTAATGAGCGGCATTTGAACTGTTTTGCAGGTACTTAACAGACTCCATTTTATGACTCTTTCCGCCAACGCAAATTAGGCTTCCGCGACGCTCCAACTTCATCCAAGCGCGTCACTAACGTGGTATGTGGTGCACTCTTGACAAGATCTGTTTGGCTTCGAGCTTCCTCTGCGATTTGAATGAGAACTCTCGCAAATTCATCAAGCGTTTCCACACTTTCAGTTTCAGTTGGCTCGATCATCATGGCCTCTTCAACGATCATCGGAAAATAGATAGTCGGGGGATGATAGCCATAATCCAACATGCGCTTGGCGATATCCAGGGTATGCACCCCCGTGGATTTCAAATTTTTAGGCGTAATAACAAATTCGTGCTTACATACTCGGTCAAACGGCAGAAAATAATGTTCTTTAAGAATACTCATTAAGTAATTCGCATTCAAAACCGCATTTTCCGATGCCGCCTTTAAACCATGCCCACCAAGGCTTCTAATATAGGCGTAGGCCTTAACTAGTACAGAAAAGTTGGCATAAAACGCACGTACACGACCAATAGATAGTGGCATGTTATCCTCTAACGTAAATGCGCCATCCTCTCGGCGAACCACGATAGGTTTGGGAAGGAAAGGTGCTAGGAATTCTTTGACCCCGACCGGTCCAGCCCCTGGACCTCCGCCTCCGTGAGGCGTCGAGAAGGTCTTATGTAAATTCAGATGTACAACATCAAAACCCATATCTCCCGGGCGAGCGATACCCATCACCGCGTTAGTATTCGCTCCATCGTAGTACAATAACCCTCCCACATCATGGATCAGCTTAGTAACTTCTAGGATATTTTCATCGAAGAGACCCACCGTGTTGGGATTCGTCAACATCAGTGCGGCAACTTCATTATTAGCGACTTTTTTCAGAGCCTCAAGATCAACCCCTCCGCGATCATTGGAAGGGACCTGGACTATTTCATATCCAGCCATCGCTGCCGTAGCAGGATTCGTCCCGTGAGCCGAATCTGGAACAATGACTATTGTGCGTTTGGTATCCCCTCGGTGCTGATGATAGGCTTTAATGACTAACATTCCCGTCATTTCCCCGTGGGCACCGGCAGCCGGCTGGAGAGTGAAGCTGTCCATCCCCGTCAATTCGCAGAAATCTTCTTGAAGTTCCGCCATGAGCTGCAGAGCTCCTTGTGTTAAAGCCTCGGGCTGGTAAGGGTGAAGTGCCGTAAAGCCAGGAAGTCGAGCCAGCCTTTCGTTGACCTTCGGATTATATTTCATGGTACACGACCCCAATGGGTAAAACCCAGTGTCCAGGCCATAATTGAAGGTGGAAAGATGGGTAAAATGACGAACTACATCCACTTCCGAGAGTTCCGGAAGGTTCGGTCCTTGCTGTGTAAGCATATATTCAGGAATCATCATTTCTACTGGAACTTCTGGTACATCACAAGCCGGTAAGCTGGTTGCACTTCGTCCCTTGGCGCTGAGTTCAAAAATAAGCGGTTCTAAGGCTTTCATTGAATTTCCCCCAATCTGGCAATCAGCTGGTCAATATCTGCCTTACACTTTGTCTCGGTCACACAGAATAGAAGGTGATGATCAAGTTCCGGATAGAAACGGGCCAGATCAAGCCCCCCGATAATCTGAGCTTCTAGTAGCAAGGCATTAACTTTGGCTGGTTCAAGCTTCGTCTCAATGACAAATTCATGGAAGAAGGGTCCTGAGAAAGCCAAACTCATTCCCGGAATTTTGGCAATCTCCCGAGCGGCATAGTGCGCATTTTGCAAATTCAGATAGGCTAATTCATGAATTCCTTTTTTCCCAAGTGCGCTCAAATGCATCGTAAAAGCCAGCGCGCAGAGTGCTTCATTGGAGCAAATATTGGATGTGGCTTTCTCCCGCCGTATATGTTGTTCGCGTGCCTGCAGGGTTAAAACAAAGCCTTTTCTCCCCTCTTTATCTGTGGCAACACCAACAATCCGCCCTGGCATCCGCCGGACGTATTTGTCCCGAGTAGCCAGAAATCCCAGATAAGGACCTCCGAAATTTAGAGGGTTACCAAGGGCTTGCCCTTCACCAACAACAATATCTGCTCCACTTTCTCCAGGAGATTTTAACATCCCCAACGAGATGGGATTGACTGCCATGATCACAAGGGCTCCTTGGGCATGTACAAGCTCTACTATTTCGTCTGCTTTTTCAATATTGCCAAAAAAATTGGGATTTTGAACAAGCACACCCGCAATATCCTCTCGTAGTACTTTTTCCAGGGCAGACATATCCGTCACGCCCTCTGCATAGGGAACTTCAACAATTTCAACTCCCCGGGACGGTAGATAGGTCTTTAAGACTTCACGATATTCCGGATGCACTGTTTGCAGCACAAGTACTTTTTTTCTTCGTGTCGCATCGCAGCTCATGAGGGCGGCCTCCGCTAAAGCTGAAGCGCCTTCATACATCGAGGCATTAGCCGCATCCATCCCTGTTAACTCACAGACTAGCGTCTGATATTCATAAATAGCCTGAAGGGTCCCCTGACTAATCTCCGGTTGGTACGGTGTGTAAGCTGTATAAAATTCGGAACGCAGTAATAATTGGTCTACAAAACTCGGTATAAAATGTTCATAAGCACCGGCTCCGAGGTAAGAACTATATTCCTCCACTGTTTTATTTTGATTTGCCAACCCGCTGACGTGTTTGACTAGTTCCTGCTCCGACATTCCCCCACGAATAGCGAGAGGACGTTTCAAATGGACCTCCTCTGGTATATCCACAAACAGATCTGCGACCGACTTAACCCCAATACGAGCTAAGAGCCGTTCCTGTTGATTGTCTGTATTTGGAACAAAATTCATTTCTAATGATCCTCCTCCGCCAAAAACGTTTCATATTCAGCAGCTGTCATCATGTTTTCGAAAGGGGATAAATCGTCCACAGCGACCTTAATCAACCAACCTTCCCCATAAGGATCACTGTTGAGCAAATCCGGCGTATCTGAGAGCAGAGTATTCACTTCGACGACCTTTCCGTTGATCGAAGCCACGAGATCTGAGACGGCTTTTACAGATTCCACCGTACCGTAGGAATTTCCAACCGTTACCGTCACCCCTTCATCGGGAAGTTCAACAAATACAACATCCCCAAGGCTTCTTTGCGCATGATCCGTAATCCCCAACGTCACGATGTTACCTTCTACCTTGGCATACTCATGGTTTTTGTTATACTTCAATTCTACTGAATTCATGTAATCAGCCTCCTAATATTTCAGTTATTTTACCCTTAGGTACCTAGAAACATCCACCAAGCTCAGTTGCCTCCACAATTCATTGTGAGCTTCGTTTATAAAACAAGGGCGAAATGATCTTGGCTTGCACAGGTTTACCACGAATCAACACGTCTAAGACGTCGCCTTGAACGACCTGATCTGTAGGAATAAGTCCTAAAGCAATATTTTTATTAAGTGTCGGGGAGAAAGAGCCAGAAGTGACAAAGCCTATCTCTACACCGTTCTTTTGAAGTGGATAATGTGAGCGGGCAATACCCCGTCCAATCATTTCAAGGCCTACGAGTTTGCGCGGTATCCCTTCTTCTTTTTGGGTTCGGAGTGCATCCCTACCGATAAACGCCGCCTTATCTAACTTTACAAAACAACCCAATCCTGCTTCTAAGGGAGAAATTTCTGCACCTAACTCATTGCCATACAAAGGGAGACAAGCCTCAAAGCGCAACGTATCTCGGGCGCCTAGGCCAATCGGTTCTACCCCATCTGGAGCACCAACTTCTATAATTTTCCGCCATAATACCCCTGCATATTCAGGAGATAGATAGATTTCAAATCCATCTTCTCCTGTATAACCCGTGCGTGAGATAAGACATTGTACGCCATCAAGTTCTCCGTGTGCAAACGTGTAATATTTAATTTGGGACAGATTGACATTGGAGATACGTTGCAAAATTGTTTCCGCAAGAGGTCCTTGCAAAGCAAGTTGCGCATACTGATCCGTTACGTTATGGACACTCACGTCAAAGCTTTTGGACAACTCAAGCATCCAGCTGAAATCCTTATCTGTATTCGAGGCATTAACAACGAGAAAAAAGTGTGTCGTATCATAGCGATAAACGAGCAAATCATCAACTATTCCGCCGTCAGGATAACACATCGGAGAATATAGAATTTTCCCATCCTCAAGTTTACGCACATCATTAGTTATCAGCATTTGAACAAATTCCAGTGCCTCTTTACCATCTACAACAATCTCTCCCATATGGGATACATCAAAAAGGCCGGCCTTAGTCCGGACCGTCTGGTGTTCTTCAATCACACCAGAATATTGAACGGGCAATTCCCACCCTCCAAAGTCAATCAATTTGGCTTTTGCTGATCGGTGTTCCTCATAAAGTGGGGTCCGTTTTAGTTCAACCATATCGACACCTCCTCCGTTTTGTCATCTGTTTCTATTTTGCCTGCGGTTCTTCAACCAGTATAGGGGTCGAGTGGTAACATAAAAAAGGACAGAGAAAGTGCATCATCGCACCTTCTCTGTCCTTGAACCTGAGAGATTCGCCGTCTCCGGCTTCCCCTTTGGTGTTCTCTATGTATGAGAAACTCTCCAGAGTACCGTCCTCTAGCAGTACTTTTGCCTGAGAGTTTCCTCTCTTGAAAAGCAATTTCAAGAGATTTTCTCCTTCGGCGTCTGGGTTTTCCAGATCTCTCCCACTAGTGTCATCCGATATGTAGTATTACTATTTACTTTATAATATGCCTTTTCCATCGTTTAGTCTACTGCCTGTTACAGAATTTTTTCAGATAGTATACTACACTAGATAAATTTATAAATTATGAGTTTAATCCTTTAGAATAACTTTACGCAAAATGGTGACAAGTTTAGCTTGTCCTTCCGACTCAATCGGATCCACCATCCATAGACATAAAAAAGAAATTTTACGACTCTTCCACTCTTGAACAAACGGATCCATGTCTTCCTTAGAAAGATATAAATGCGTTGAATCTTGTGAGGACATTAAACTAACTACAACACAACGCTGCTCAATGTTATCCATGACCTGAAAAGCACGATCGAGCAAATCATCACTCCCGGTCATCAACACATCCCCTGGGCGAAAGTTATGGCTCGCATCGGCAAATCCAACACTAAAGATCTTTATATTCTTGTTATCTGATTGCAAACCGTCGATGGTAGGGAAGAGCTGGACCTCTTGGCGCCCTACTTTACCAACATAAATTTGATTCTCATCCTGACGCAATCCAAATCCTTGAATGAGAAAGTCTGGAGATATCTCACAAATTATTCTATTCATTGATGACAATCCTTCTCCTTCAAAGTTATCTATAGACCATTTTAACACGAAACCAAGCTGATTCGCAACAACCGACGCTCCTAACCCCTTAAGCTATACCTTCATTTCGTTCCTGTAAATTCGCCAAGTCTAAGTGCGCAAGCAAAAAAGACTTTAGTTGAGTCCGAAGTAAATCACGGTTCCTCGAGAGCCCCTGTATCTCCTCGTGAATTTTTTCCCACTTTTTCTGGGCTTCAGACACCTTGCTTTGCTTTTCATGTTCAGCTTCCCTCAATAGGAGTTCGGCCTCATGACGCGCGGCCGTCTTAACCTCTTCTGCCGTTTGCTGGGCCAAAACCAGAGTCTGTTGCAAAGTTTTCTCCAACTGACGATAATGGTTAATTTCTGCTTCCAACGCCTTTGTCTTGTCGCGCAGTTCAAAATTCTCGGAGTAAATAGCTTCGAATTCCTGACTTACAGTTTCGAGAAATTTCTCCACTTCCGGGCATTGATAACCTCGTACCCCTTTGCGAAATGTTTTATTGCGAATATCAAGCGGCGTCATCTGCATCTTTTTCCCTCCTAATGCCGTTGTGACCGGTAAAGAACGATTTTCCAAGCCGTCCGTTCTTTGCGAGTCTGGGAACATTCCAAAAGTTTTATACGACCCTGCCCCCGACAAGAAATCAAAGCCCCGGGCTGCATTTCTGATTCCGCTTTGCTTACCACAAGGCCATCTCGTCTCACCATCCCTTGGGTAATCCATTCCTGCGCATTAGATCTGGAAATCCTAAACGCATTGGCAATCACAGCATCCAGGCGTGAAGAATTGACGGTGATACGGCGTTCTTCACCCTGATCAGGATACACCTCCGGTTTTTCACTAAACAGCGAAACTTCAATTTTCTCACGCCCGGCCAGTATCCAATGATTTAATAAAAACGGGGCAATCTCTGCGGTAGTTGCGATATAAAAGCCACTTTGACCAGCCTGTATATCTCCCAAAACATCTCTCTTAAAGCCCAATCCCATGAGTGATCCCAAGATCTGCCGATGTTCGAGTTGGACCCTTGAATCTATTGGACGCACCCAAAGCAACGAAATCTCAGCATCTTTAGTCTCCAAGGTTTCTCCCCGCGGGCCAATAACGATCCGAACACGTTCTGCATTCGGGAACCCTCCCTCAACCATAAACCCAAGGTGCTCCTTCCTCAGAATGGCTTCAGTCCACTCTCGCATAGCAAAGCTTAAAAAAGGAGTGACTTGCTTAGACTCCTCATTCAGCACGCCATCCACTTGATCTAAAAGATGAGCTGCCTCTAGACGTACTTCTTTCTCACTCCAAAACCCCAGGCCACTGCGATCAGCCGAATGTTTCATTAAAAAAAAGGCCTCACAATCCACGATTGAATCAGATTCAGTACGATGATGGCGAAGAGCGGAGAAAGATCCACCGTCATAGCTGCACCACCGATTTGAAAACGTTGAAACGGCTTAAGAAGGGGGTCAGTGACATCATAAAGCAAACTAATCCATTGATTGGACTTTAATTGGGGTACAAAGGAAAGAAACGTTCGGATCACAATTGCAAAAATGAGGATTGTTATAACTTTATCAATAACTTGAGCAACTAGAGAAATCACAATGAATCCCTCCTTATTTTGGCCAAAACAATCCCTTATCTTTCAATTCGTCGCGCATCTCACCAGAAATATCGACGTTATTGGGGACAAATAAGAAGATTCCATTCCCTACCTTTTGCATATTACCGTTTAAGGCATAAGTTGTTCCACTAATAAAATCAACAACACGTTTAGCTAGAGTCTTCTCCGCGTTTTCGAGATTAACAATCACAGGGCGGCGAGCTTTCAGCTGATCGGCAATGTTTTGAGCCTCTTCAAAGGAATTCGGCTCCATCACAACCACTCGCATTTGTTTTTGTGTGTGTATACTTACAACCTGAGCATTTTTGCGGCTTGATCGTACCTCTTCTTGTACATTCTTTTCTTTCTCATTTTCTTCGAAAATTTCTTCTTCTGTTTCCTCATCAGCAAATCCCATAATTCCAATCACTTTGTCAATTAGTTTTGCCACTTAATAATCATCCCTCTCCCAGCTTATTAACTCCAAAACCCTTACTTCTACAAAAGGAGGGTCCTCGTTAACTACCCATAGGCGTCAATTCAGTTAGACTTTCTAACCTAGAGCCGAAAATCCGGCTTCCTACACGGACAAGGGTTGCCCCTTCTTCGATAGCTATTTCGAAATCTCCGCTCATCCCCATCGAAAGTTCACGCAAGTCTACTCCTGACCATTTTCGAGATTGCAAAGTATCACGCAGGCACCGAAGCTGCCGGAAAAATTCCCGCGTTTCCGCTAAGCTGGCCTCCACTGCCCCAATGGTCATAAACCCTTGTACTCGGACATGCGGATAATCCCCAACTGAATTTAAAAAGTCTGCCACTTCTTCTATCATGAGTCCTGCCTTTGCTGGGTCTCGAGCGATATTTACTTGGACAAGCGTTGCCCAGATCATCTTACGACGTTCGCCATACTCATTAAGAGTCTCCAATAGCGAGAACCGATCAAGCGAATGAATCATAGTAACGCTTTGATCCAAATATTTCACCTTGTTAGTCTGTAACTTTCCCACCAAGTGCCATTCGCAATCGTTTGGTAGGGACGGAGCTTTCTCCAACCATTCTTGAACGCGATTTTCTGCAAAGGCTCGTTGTCCGGCTTGATAAGCCTCTTCTAAGTTTGAAATCGGCTGGGTTTTAGACACGGCCAATAATCGGATGGTGCTCGGGTCCCTTTTACTGCACACTGCAACTTGAACTATCCGCCGACGAACCTCAGCTAAGCTTTGTGTAATACTCGCCTTTGTCAACATCAGAATATCCCCTTTGCAATAAATTCTACGCCCTTTCCTCGTTTCCTGCTTGTAAAGGCTAACCCTAGATATTTTTTACATTGGCTACTAACCCTTCCAAACCATCACGAGGCGTTATCACGACAGGAATACCACTCGGAAGATTTTCAATGCAGACTTGACTGTCATCCTGATCAAGGACTTTTACCTTCTTAAAATGTATTACGCCCTCACTCCAGAGAAAGATCCCAAGTTCCTCCCCTTGAGTACATAGGGCACTTTTCGGAACGAGAACTCCACTGGTCGAGGGAAGATAGACCCACGTCACATCTTGACGCCTTTGTGCTGCTGATCCGTCGACATAATGTGGAAACTGAATTACGACCCCCTTAGGTTGCTCTGATTTACGCAATATTTTAACATTGAGCGTTTGGTTTCCCACAATTAAACGAAGAGTTTTTCCGATTGTGAGCCCATCGATACTTTCGAGTTCAATGAAAGCTTGAGTCGGGATGAGGTTATTCACCATTTTTCCCACAACCTCGCCCGCTTGCACCGTTGCTCCCACTTTTTTTACGTTAGCTGTCTGAGCCAATAATTTAGCCAAGTCCATTGAATTTAGGTTTTCACTTGTCATGATGGATTCTAAGCCATCACTTTGGTAAAAAAACAGCCCGCCCATCGTTGCTAGAATCGTTTGGTTCTGCCCAGACGTCAGTTTAGTTCCAGGGGCTGCACCTTCAGGTTGAAGAGTTGCCACAACCTCCCCACGCCTGAAGCGTTGACCATCTTCGCCCACAAATTGAATCTTTCCTGACTGCGGAGCAGTTATTGCTATTTCCTCATTCGCAAACGTCGCCGCGACTCTACGTTCATGGTTAATCGTTCCGGTTTGGGCCACTGCAAATTTTATAGATCTATTCGTTAAACTGGCACGATAGGACCACAGGATTCCTCCGGAAAGAACGATAAACACCAGAGCCCAAAAACAATATATCGGTATTTTTTTCCTCATCCACTCCATTGCACCCTCCAACTCGATATTCGTAGTTCGTTGTTCGACATTGGGACCAATACTCTATAGTTGTTATTCTATATTCGAACCACGAACCACGGACTTCGAACTACGATAAGGCCCGTGGCAAATCACACGTAAAGACGGTTCCAACCCCAATCTGAGAAGTGACGCGAATTTTACCACCAATGCCTTCCACCATATGTTTTACAATACTTAGCCCTAGCCCAGTGCCACCTTGTTCTCGTGAACGGGCTTTGTCCACTCGATAAAAACGCTCGAAGATTCTTGGCAAAATTTCCTCTGGGATGCCACAGCCCGTATCCCCAAATTCAAGGTGAATATATTCCCGCCCTACCTGAGCGTGCAGCCAGACACGCCCCTCTGCCGTATATTTAACCGCATTCTCTAACAAATTCAGGAGAAGTTGACTCAGGAGATCTTCTCCGATTAAAAGCAGCGGTAAATCATCAGAAAGATCCACCTCCACCTTAATCCCTTTAGCCTGGGCAAAACTTTGAATTACCGGTTTTACCTTTTCATAAGCTTCTTGAACATAACTTACTTTGTCGGAACTCATTTCCGCCCTATTTTCTCGTCTTTCAATATGCGATAAGGTCAGCAGATCTTCTATTAGGCGCTGTAAGCGCAAGGTTTCCGCTTGAATAATCTTTAGAAATCGATCGCGTAAGGAGGGGTCATCTGCTGCTCCATCCAAAAGTGTCTCGACAAACCCTTTAATGGAGGTCAATGGAGTTCTTAACTCATGAGAAACGTTGGCAACAAACTCTGTCCGTACTTGTTCTAGACGACGCAGCTCAGTAACATCATGAATTACGATGACCGCTCCACTTATCTGACCTTGCCCACTTAAAATAGGGTTTATCTGGCTTTCAACCGTCCTTTGGGCAATCTGGGTTTCCCGCGTGGCAGAAAGTTGGTTCCCTGAAAGCACCTTGCGGATTAAATGCTCTAATTCCGAATCATAAGTCAGCTCGAACAGATAGTTCGATTCTCTATTTGTTCCATGACATGCAAAAATCCGCTCCGCTGCACTATTTACCAAAACAACTCTACCGACATGATCTACGGCCACTACACCTTCTTGCATCCCCGCTAAAATAGCTTCCATTTTTTGTGCTTCCTGTGTCCCCTTTTGAACAATCATCTCAACATGACGCGAAAGGCTATTCAATTCTGCGGTAAATTCCCCAATTTCATCGGTTGAATCTGAATAATCGAGACGTTCAAAATCGCCTCTAGCAATCCGCTGGGTAGCAGAGTGAAGTTTATCTAGCCGACGAGATAGTTGGCGGGAGTAAAAATAGATAGTTGCTACCGGAAAGCACAGGGCGAGAGAAACAACTCCGAAATCAATCTGCAGTCCTGCTGACCCAAGCCTAGCGCTCTCCCCAACCCAAAACAAAAGTAGGGCAAGCCCTGTCATTCCTAAGAAAAGACCGGTTAATCGCCATTTAATGCTCATACTCGTTAACCTTTAAAACGGTAGCCAATCCCGCGTAAGGTTTCAATGTACTCAGGATTCGAAGGATCCTTTTCCACTTTCAAACGCAGGTGGCGCACATGAACATCAACCGTTCGGGTATCTCCGTCATATTCATATCCCCAAATTCGTTCCAGCAGCTCATCCCGAGAATATACCTTCCCCGGGTGAGCAACCAAAACACGTAGAAGATCAAATTCTTTGGGCGTTAACTCAGTTTCCTCTCCACGCACGTATACACGGAACCCTGTTACGTCTACCCGCAACTCCCCACGAATAATTATCCGCGCATCCATCTCCTCCTGCGAATTTGTACGACGCAATCGAGCTTTAATACGTGCTAACAATTCACGCGGACTGAACGGTTTGGTCATATAATCGTCTGCTCCGAGCTCTAATCCTACAACTTTGTCAATTTCTTCACCCTTGGCGGTTAACATTATTATCGGAATCTGCCGAAGGTTCTGAATATTCCTAATTCTACGACAAACTTCTAGGCCATCCATTCCCGGCAGCATGACGTCAAGTACAAGGAGATCAGGTTGTTCCTTATCCACACTCTCCAAGGCTTCTTGACCATTCTTCGCTACGCAAACCTGATATCCTTCTTTTTCCAAATTAAATCTGAGAAGTTCTAGGATCGGTTCCTCATCATCAACTACTAAAATTGTTGCCACCTAAATCCTCCTTAATCGAGGCACGATGCTCGATGCACGAGGCTCGAATCCTGCGTACCTCTGATGTATCTTGCATTATGCTTCATGCTTCACGCATCGTGCGTCCTGCTTCGCACTTCGCCTAATACGTACCATTCGTGCATCGTGCCTCGAACTTCGTGCTTCGAAGTTGAATCCACCCAGCCATACGACCTGTACGGGCTCCATCACGTCGATGCGAAAAGAACCATTCAGGATTGTCCGCGGTACAAATCGAAGCTACATCTATATTTTCCGGACGAACGCCTTTCTCCATCAGCAAAGTCTTGTTAGCCTCCCATAGATCCAAGAGATAATGCCCCTCCCCTTGGGTATGAAGAAACGGTGTAGCGTGGAAGTTTGCTCGAAACTGGGCAGCTACTCGTTCATCTACTAAATAACAACACGGGCCAATGCTTGGTCCGATCGCAACCCAGGCATCTCTTGTATACCCTCCAACTTTTTCAAAGCTTTCCAAGACCTTTTGCCCGATCTTCTGGGCAGTGCCTTTCCAACCGGCGTGCGCAATTCCTACTGCCTCAAGATCTGGATAATAGAAAAAAAGAGGGACACAATCTGCAAAAAAGGCCATCAAGCCAACAGTGCTCTGTGTCACTAATCCATCCATTGCAGGGAACGCGGTCTCTAATTCCTGACTCCCTCGGCCCCCATCCTCCTCATTCACCCATAACACATTCGTACCATGAACCTGTTCCCCTATAGCAACCCTAGACAAGGGAACCCCCCATTGTTTCAGCCAATGTTTCCGGTTTTCCAACACCGCAATGGGATCATCGCCCACATGAAGCCCTAGATTGAACGAATCGTAGGGGGCCTGACTGATTCCTCCAACACGTGTAGAGAAACCTAAATCTATTCCTTCAGCTCGCCATTTCGGAATGGTCAGGTAAGTCAAACTTCCCTTTTTATCCCATTTCCAATTCATCCCTCTAACTCCTTTGATTTCTTTTTAATATACCATTTAATCTCTCTAAGGACAAACCAGTAATTGTCCAGTTAAAAGCGCGCTGCACTGTATCCCTACATAACGACAGGTAGAGGCCATGACGCGTCGTGCTCTAAACATCAAGGTAAATAATAAACGTGTAGGGGCACGATGCATCGTGCCCCTACTAATTACCGTCGGCCATCATTCTCCGTATTAAATTCAGGTAGATCATTAGCATCAACTAAGATGACATCAACTCCAATCTTTTTAACACGATCCCAAGGAACAATATAATCTTCTGATTTCCCACTGCCAAACAGCCCCCAACTACGCGAGGGTCCCGGCACAATAATGCCTTTGACAACACCCCGTTCGAGATCCAAATCAAGGTCTTTAATCGGCCCTAACCGTCGTCCATCCTTGACATTCACAACATCCAATAATCGCAAATCCGAGATCCGCATTGTTAGCCCCCCCGTTCGAGGCGCGAGGCGCGATGTTCGAATATCGCTCTCATGCATCGTACTTCATATGTCATCATATGAGGGAGGAACTAAAAATAGCCCTAATTAAGGCACGATGCACTAGGCTTAAGTTTTGGAGTTCGCGCATCTTAGATGTCGTCAAATTAACAACGCTTAAAATCCGATTAGCTTCATGCATTTAATCAAGACGCGAGGTCGAAGTCTGTTGCCTTGCTTCGTATATCGCGTTTCGTGCCTCGCGCATCGAACCCCGCGCCTCGCGCTCACACATATTTACGCATATGGAGCATTGCGGCTTTTTCAAGACGGGACACCTGGGCCTGAGAGATTCCAATCTCATCAGCCACCTCCATCTGCGTCTTGCCATCAAAAAAACGTAACGACAAAATGAGTTTTTCCCGTTCACTCAAGCGCCGCAAGGCTTCTCGCACAGCAAGCCCTTCAATCCAACCTTTGTCAGACTGTTTATCATCTCCGATCTGATCCATTACAAATATCGGATCTCCTCCATCATGATAGATCGGTTCAAATAAAGAGATTGGTTCTTGAATAGCATCCAAGGCAAAAATAACGTCTTCTCGAGGAAGTGAAAGTTTACTTGCAATCTCGGTCACGGTTGGTTCACGTGAGCATTCACAAACCAGCTGATCTCTTACCTGAAGAGCCTTGTAGGCAATATCCCTCAATGACCGGCTCACCCGTATCGGATTGTTGTCTCTCAAATAACGACGGATTTCCCCGATGATCATGGGGACGGCATAAGTAGAAAACTTTACGTTCTGTCCAAGATCAAAATTATCAATAGCTTTCATCAACCCTATACAACCGACCTGGAAAAGATCATCCACATATTCCCCCCGATTCGTAAAACGTTGAATCACACTCAGAACAAGACGGAGATTCCCATGAATAAGTTTGTCTCGGGCGCTACGATCTCCAGCCTGATAAATCACAAACAGCTCTTTCATTTTCACGCTGGATAAAACAGGCAACTTTGAGGTGTTCACTCCACAAATTTCAACTTTATTTAATGCCAAACCACGAGCACCTCCCCAGCCAATTCTGTTGGGAAGTATGCCCGAACACAGTTTAGGTTATTCCAGTCGACAAAATTCTTTACGTAATCTGCGAATAATCCTTTTCTCGAGCCGAGAAATATAAGACTGCGAAATTCCTAATCGATCCGCTACTTCTTTTTGGGTTTTCTCGACTCCATTGTCCAACCCAAATCTAAGTTCCATAATCACCTTTTCTCTATTGGTTAGCCTTCCCATGGCTAAATGCAACAACTGACGATCTACCTGTTCTTCGATCGGCTTCGAGATAATGTCGTTTTCTGTACCCAAAACATCGGATAAAAGTAATTCATTACCATCCCAGTCAATGTTTAACGGTTCATCGAACGATACTTCTGAGCGGGTTTTATTGTTTCGTCTAAGATACATCAGAATTTCGTTTTCAATACACCGGGAGGCATAGGTTGCCAATTTTATTTTCTTCTGGGGATCAAAAGTATTCACTGCTTTAATCAACCCAATTGTTCCAATGGAAACAAGGTCTTCAATCCCTATCCCAGTATTTTCAAATTTTCGGGCAATATACACTACAAGGCGCAAGTTTCGTTCAATTAAAATATCACGAATGGATGGGTCCCCCATTTCCAGGCGCTCCAAGAGGACCCCTTCTTCATCCGAGTTGAGGGGTGGCGGAAGGGCTTCACTGCTTCCAACATAATAAATTCCACTTACTCCACAGATTTTCCGAATAAGCATGAACCAGAGGCGCCTGACTTTAGCTTGAACATTCCTCCACCACATCATTTATCCATATCCACCTTTCTGCACATGTTCGGGGTGTATTAGAGCTTGGTATTCACCCTCTGAACTTAATACTTGCTTGACGAGTGCTACCGTTGCCTTAATCTGCCGAGATCCTTTTTTGTCAAAACACATCACGTATTCGGGTCTTATCCCCAGCAGCCAACTCTGACGATCAATCGTTTGAAAAGGGATAAAAACGATGTGTTTTACTAGACTGGGATTAATTTTCCATAATAAAGGCCAAGGATCTTCGTGATCTTTCCAAGGAATATTTAGAAAGGATCGAATATTATCTGGCAAAGAAGCCCTTGCAACCTCCTCTTCCAGCAAAATAATTGGGAACCCAGTCAATGGATCTCTCAGATGATTCCCAGTATCCAGCAGCGCTTTAACGCGTACACCCTCATGTTCTTCATCGCCGAAACCAATTTCTAGCTCATAGATCATTTGCTCTAGAACTGATTTTCTTTCCTGCCATCGTTGCCAAAGACGTTGTAGGAAGTACCACAGAAGTGCAACCAGCGGCAGGACCCAAAGATTATTCAAGGCCAGTGTTAAAAGTTCGCCGCCGGATCCGTGGTCAAACTCTGCCCATCCCCATGAGGCATACACAAATCCGCCGAGTCCAGCCGAAAGAAGCCAAAACCCGATCATTGCCTTGAGAAAAGTGGACAGCCTCTGCACCGGTAAAGCAGCTCCAACCATTAGAAATGGAATAATCCATTTGCTTAAGGTAGTCCAGGGCGAAAGCGAATAACAGGCTAAGACCACCGGAATTTCACCGAGAAGCACACCAATCAGAATTCGTCTTGGCCGAACCGACAGGTGAATGAGGCGACCAGTAAGGATGAGGAGAAGAGCGTCCATTCCCCCATTAATAAGAATATCAAGATCAAGATAAGTCCCTACTCCCATCAGCGGCATCCTCTCCCTACGCTTCTCCCAAAATTATACCGAAAGGATGATGTAAAACCTGTCGCTTCCCGTGGGTCGTAATGGCATTTTTTGGGAGAACTAATGCGAGTTCTGTAGGGTTTCTGCAATGAGCCATATATATCGACAAGATGTGCTCACTTGAGCGAGAGATGGCATGTCGCAGTGCGTATTTAAGCAAATAAAAAAACCCGCCTGAAACAGACGCTTGGTCTATTCCAGACAGGTATTTGAGACTAGCTCTTATGAACTATAGACTGCAAAAAAATATCAGCGTCGGCGTCTTAGAAATTCTGGGATATCAATATCAACTTCCGTCGCCACTGGCTTAATAATGTTCTCCTGAACCTTTCCTGGTGGAAGCCCAAAACCAGCCCATTGCTGATCAAAGCCGGTGGCGATAACGGTGACCCTAAGTTCTTCCTTGAGGTTCTCGTCGATAACCGCGCCAAAGATAATATTTGCCTCGGGGTCAGCGGCCTCCGCAATAATGCCTGCCGCTTCGTTCACTTCAAAGAGCGTTAAGTTAATCCCGCCAGTAATATTAAGAAGTACTCCCTTAGCACCTTCAATCGAGGTTTCCAACAGCGGGCTGGAAATTGCTTTGCGAGCAGCATCAGCCGCACGGTTTTCTCCGGTGGCCTGACCAATACCCATCAGTGCTGAACCAGTATTTGACATAATCGTCTTGACATCCGCAAAATCTAAATTGATGAGACCAGGGACTGCAATTAAATCAGAGATCCCTTGGACCCCTTGGCGGAGGACATCATCCGCAATGCGAAAAGCTTCATGGATTGTAGTATGCTTGTCCACTACTTGCAGCAAACGATCATTCGGAATCGTAATGAGCGTATCCACTTTACTTTTAAGTTCGGCAATTCCTTTTTCCGCCTGCATTGCCCGTTTACGGCCTTCAAAGGTAAATGGGCGAGTAACCACGCCTACCGTTAGGGCTCCCATTTCCTTAGCCACTTCCGCTACAATGGGGGCCCCTCCTGTGCCGGTTCCGCCTCCCATCCCTGCTGTGACAAAAACCATATCCGCTCCCTTTAATGCTTTAGCGAGCTCTTCACGGCTTTCTTCTGCTGCTTTAGCACCAATTTCGGGATTTGCTCCTGCTCCAAGTCCTTTAGTTAACTTAATCCCAATTTGCACTTTTTGACCTGCTCTGGAAAGCTGCAAGGCCTGTGAGTCTGTATTTACAGTAACAAAGTCTACCCCTTGTAAACCAGCAGTAATCATTCTATTTACCGCATTGTTTCCACCGCCACCGACACCGATGACCTTAATTTCTGCAAATTGATTTAAGTTTGTATCAAATTCTAGCATTTTAGGCTTTAACCCCCTCGCTTCATTCTGACCTGCCCTACTTTGGACAAGTGCAGGTTATAACTATTATTCAACTTTTGTCATCCAAACGCTCGCTTGTCCTGCAAACGTGCGTGAAACATGCCCATAAACGCACAAATACTGACCTGTAGTTCCTTTAATGCGTAAAGTAACCAATTCTAGATGTTTATGCTTATTTCCTTTATTAAACGAAAATTTTATCAGAAATCTTTAAGGCAGCGGTATGATGCATCGTGCCCCTACCTTTTTATCAGATGACGGCGAATACTTCCCAAATTTTGAAATAACCGTACCCCAAAAGCTACAATTGCCGCCAAATAGAGATCCACGCCAATACGGTCTCCGACGTATGCCAAAAAGGCAGCAAGAAGCATGTTACTGAAAAAGCCTGTCAAAAATACAGCACTGTCGAAATGATCTTCCTGAGCAGAACGTATCCCACCTAAAACAGAATCTAAAGCAGCCAATATACCGACGGATAAGTATTTAGCATATTCGATCGGGACTGAAAACGGGCTGACATACCCGATAGCCAATCCTAACACTAAACCTAATATTGGTAACCACATCTTATATGTCCTCCCTGACTTAGCGACCGATTACTGGTTTTGCCGCCGTAAAATCAATATATCGTACCCCTTGTTGAAACGATTTATACCCTTTATCGTTCACAAGTTGAAAAAGTGCATTTAATTTATCTTTCCAATCATTGGCCTGTCCAAGGCGGACTTCTACCCCGCTGGTCAAAAACAAGGTCATTTGTTGGATGGAATCAACATGGAGTTCGCCGATCTGAGCAAGCAAACCTGCTGGAGCTTGTCCCAGTAGGCTCAACGTTGCGGTTAGGGAAGAATTCTTTAAATTCTGTCCTGGTCCAACTGAATCTGGAAGATTAATTCCAGTAATCACTGGTTGATCCGTTTTAGGCCAACTCTCTAACCGACGTAAGAAAGTCCCTTGTCCATCGACCTCCACTACGCCTTTCGGGACAACTACCAAGGCAACTGGGGTCCTTTCAGTCACCTGGATGACAAGTGTGTGGGGAAACTTCCTCTGAAACTGAACTCCCTGAACAAGAGGATGTAATAAAATTTTATAACTAAGCCCCTCTTGATCAAAGAGCAATAAGTTTTGTCCTTGAACCCCGTTAGCTAATTTTAAGATTTGGCTTGTCGGAATCTGTTTAAGTCCTTGAACTGTTACATATTGAACGCTGAAAGCACTGGAGCGCAGAAACAATGCTAAACCCAGTGAGAGCAAAATTATCAAGACAACAACATAAAGAAAGGACGTATTCATTTTTTTGGGTTGCATTTCGCAATTCCTCCTCATCCCAGTATAACGAATATAGTCCTATTCTGTCATGCCTTTTTAAAATACTTTTATTGACAAAATACGCGCGCTTTCGATGCATCTTTGCTTTGAGGCAACTATGCTCGAGGCTCGATGTCCGCATTGTGAATTCGATTATGCCAATCGAAGCAGAATTGCCTTTCAAGCCTTTAATCGTTCAACAAACTTTATTCGCTTTCAATTCGTCATTGTGCTTTGAACATCACGCCTCGTGCCTAGTGCCTCGTGCCTCGCCGTTAATACGCAGAAGTTTCGCACCCAATTGATGATATTTTTCTTCTAGATTTTCATAGCCACGATCAATGTAATCTACTTTTTCAAGTACGGTAACTTCCTCAGCTGCTAATGCTGCCAAGAAGAGCGCTGCGCCTGCCCGAAGATCTGTGGCCTCCACAAATGCCCCTTCAAGCGTTTCCACTCCACGAATAACTGACGTTCTCCCCTCAACCGTAATTTGGGCCCCCATACGACGTAATTCATCCACATGCTGAAAGCGGTTTTCAAAAATTGTTTCCGTAATGATGCTCGTTCCTTCCGCACACGAGAGCATCGCCATAAACTGTGGCTGCATATCCGTCGGGAATCCCGGATAGGGCATGGTCTTTAGATCTACACCCAGTATTCTTCCCTGCTGTTGAACACGAACCGAATCATCCAAAAAGGTCACGACAGCTCCTGCCTGACGTATTTTAGCAATGACAGGTTCTAAGTGCTCCGGTACAACATTTTCAATCACCACATCCCCTTCAGTCATAACCGCTGCGATCATATGCGTACCGGCTTCAATCCGATCCGATATGACGGTATGTTCGGCAGGATGAAGCTTATCTACTCCATCTATCCTCAAGACATCCATGCCTGCTCCTCGTACTTTTGCTCCCATTTTGTTAAGAAAATTTTGTAAATCAATGATTTCCGGTTCACGTGCGGCATTACGAATCATAGTAGTCCCTTTAGCTAAGACTGCAGCCATCATTATATTTTCAGTTGCGCCTACGCTCGGAACATCTAGGTAGACATCGGCCCCCTGTAACTGATCCGCCCAAGCTTCGATATACCCATGTTTTTCTTTAACCTTCACACCCAGTTGTTGAAGCCCTTTAATATGTTGATCCATCGGGCGTGAACCAATGGCACACCCTCCCGGTCTAGACAGTTTCACTCGTCCATTCCGGGCCAAGAGAGGGCCTAAAATCAGATTAGAAGCACGCATTTGTCGCATCAATCCTTCATCGACATCACAGAACTCCAATCCTCCAGCATCGATGAGCATTGCCCCATTTTGACGCCCAACTCCGCAGCCGAGGTGCTCTAGCACCTCAATCATATGCCTAATATCAGCTAACTCCGGAATTTCTAACAAGGTCGATGTCCCTTCGGCAAGTAAGGTTGCTGCCAGTAAGGGAAGGGAAGAGTTTTTCGCCCCGCTTACCCGGATACTTCCTTTTAAACGCTGTTTTCCGGTGATGACATAGCGATCCAACGCCATAATCTTACCCCCTTTTATTCGATGTTAATATTCGAGGCACGCTGCTCGATGCTCGATGTCCGAATTATGAATTTGAACTTGGAAAGATTAAGTATTCTGCGAACTTTGTTCGCCTTCTAATCGTGCCTCGTGCATCATGCCTCTTTAAAGTACGCTACTTCCGTTTGTAATTTAATCCCAAATTTTGATTGAATATCTCTTGTAATAGCCTCTATTAAAGCGAGCACATCCTTAGCCTTGGCATCGCCATTATTGACAATAAAATTCGCATGTTTATCAGAGACCTGAGCACCGCCCATTCTTTTCCCTTTCCAACCAGCAGTTTCAATTAAGCGACCAGCTGAGTCACCTGGCGGATTTCGAAAAATGCTCCCAGCGTTGGGTTTTTCAAGCGGTTGATTGACTGCCCTAGTGTTTAAGTTCTCCTTCATGCGGCTCAAAATTTGTTCACGGTCGCCTGGAGAAAACTCAAGTTGAGCTGCTACAACCCAAGCGTTACCACGCAAAGAGCAGAACCGATAACCAAATTCGAGGTCAGCCCGTTCTAGCTTTTTCACTGTACCATCTGCCCAAAGGGCAGTGATACTAATGATGCGAGGAGCCATTTCTCCGCCATGGGCGCCAGCGTTCATCATAACCGCACCTCCCACCGAACCGGGGATTCCCCGAGCAAACTCCAATCCGCTCCACCCCCGTTCTCCTACTTCTTGGGATAAACGAGCTAACGTGTACCCCGCTTCAACTTGAACCGAATACTCACTCCATTCAATCGCGCAAAGCGACGTGGTCACCAACGTAATTCCAGGCAACCCTTCATCCGGCAAGAGAAGATTTGAGCCTCGCCCAATCAACCAAATTGGAGTTTTTGCTGCTTGGGCACGCTGCCACACGATTGACAGATCAACTATAGATTGGGGCCAATACACTGCCTCAGCGGGCCCACCAATCTTCCACGTATTCAAACGGTCCAGAGGGTAATTTATCTCCACTCGCCCTGGCATTCCATCCAAAATCATCGTTGTTCCACCTCAAGTTATCCGTCATTATTGCGCTGTTCCAAAGAAAGCTCAGGGCCAACCGAATATCAAGCCAAGATACTCCTAAATCTAGGCACCTAGTTATGTTTTGGTATACCACATGCTCTTGCGCCGGTTCCGCCCACCTTGGCATTCTGCCAATAAATTTCAAACCCCCTCGCGCATGATAAAAATCAACCCCAGTTTCACGGACCACCCAAGTCGCTTTTTCTTTGCTCTGTAAATTTTCGCTTTCCAGCAGATTTTCCGCCTCAAGGCTCACTAGCCAGGACTCTGGAATTAGACAATGTAATCCTTGCCTTCTTTCGCATTGCCATTTTCCATCTGTCGTCTGCCAAAGAATAGTTGGTTCAAATCCGGCCTCATTTAAAACATGCCCCAGCAAGGGGCGTCCTTCAATAAAAACTGTCGGTTCAGATATCGGCAAAATTTGTTCACCAAATAATATATTATGTATAAACGATTGAATAGATTGCGAGTTCATTCCTTGGGCGAGTGCCTTCCTTCTCCAGAAGTCATCTTCAGCCACCTCAGGCCAGAAGACTAATTCCGTCGCGAGACCTAATTTCTCGAACGAGGATGTGGACGCGGAAGTACAATCAAATGGTTTCTCAAACCAACTTTCCGTGAACCCATCACTTAAATCCTCGGTCGTCGGTTCAACTTCGGAAAATTCCAGCTGGAGCCCTTTCAAAACGGCCCGAACTCCGTCGATTCCGGGAGCCGCAGAAGAGGCAACCAATTGTATCTTTCTCTTTGGCCACACCGTGCTCACTCCTTTCCTTTGTTTCCTGCCATATGCTATGCATTGGAGTAAAAAGGTGTGAGCATACTCGATATTCGATATTCGATATTCGTGGTTCGAACTCTGATATCGTTATTCTTTATTCGAACCGCATACTCGTAGTTCGCTATTAGTTGTTCGAACTACGAACCACAAACCATGAGTTATTCGAACCACGAACTACGAATATCGAACCACGATTAGTGCCAGGCAGTTGCCATACAAAGATCGATAATTTTATTCAAAGCCAGCGGTTGCGCCAGGGTTTGTGCAGCGACTCCCATTTTAGCGAGAATCTTAGGTTGAGAGATTAGTTCCTCCACGTCTTTCCACAATCGTTTCCCACTTAATTCTGAGTCCAAAATTATTTTTGCAGCCCCTGCTTGAACCAGCGCCTGGGCATTGTGTTCTTGATGATTCTCTGCCGCATAAGGATAAGGAATTAAGAGACTGGGAATACCAGCAACCATCAACTCAGCCAGGGAGGCTGCCCCTGCCCGTCCAATGAAAATGTCCGCGCAGGCTAAGGCTTCCGGCATGTCGTTTAAATACTCCAGAACGCGCCACTCCCTGCGCTCCCAAGAAATTGCCCTTTTCTTTAACTCCTTAATCGTTTCCAGATACGTCGTTTTTCCGGTTGCCCAGATCACCTGAATGTCCGAGCGCTGAGCCAGATGCTCCAAAACCTCGATCATGGCCTGATTTATTGTTCGGGCACCTCTGCTCCCACCAGTCACCAGTAGGGTCAAGCGATCCGATCGCAAGTTAAAATACTTTGCTCCAACTTCTCGAGACACATGTCCAATTTCCGGACGAACGGGGAGCCCCACAAGCTCAAGTTTTTTCTGAACACTAAACCGCTTCATGCTCTCGGGAAACGTCACCATGACACGACGTACGACCCGCGCTAAAATTCGATTGGTAATCCCAGGCAAAGCATTTTGTTCATGAAGCAGCGTTGGAATATTGAAAAGTGCAGCGGTCAAAACAACCGGCCCTGAAACGTATCCTCCGGTTCCCACCACAAGGTCCGGATGAAACTGACGCAATAGTTTCTTTGTCTCCCAAAGAGCCTTGACAGTACTGCCTAAGACTTTGATAGAATCCAGACTTAAGCGGCGCGGAAGACCTTGGCCAGAAATCCCTTCAAACTTTATACCAGCCTCTGGCACCAAGCGCGCTTCCATCCCGTCCCGGATTCCTACATAAAGAATTTGAATCTCCGCATCACGCGCCAACAACCCTTTAACGATAGCTAAAGCCGGATAAATATGCCCACCTGTTCCGCCGCCGGTCACGATTACGCGCACTGTCTTTACCCCTTCCTACCTAATTTCCCTTGAAATATTTAACAGCACTCCAACACCTAACATCGTAAAGACAAGCGATGTTCCTCCATAACTTATAAACGGTAAGGTAATCCCGGTGACTGGTAATACTCCGCTAACTACACCCATGTTAATCATCGCTTGAATGGACACCATAGCAGTTAAGCCAACCGCGAGGAAACCCGTAAAAGCATCCGGTGCTCGCATTGCCACCCGAAAACCTCGCCAGGCAAAGAGAAAAAAAAGCAAAACCACCAAGGACGCGCCGATAAAACCCAGTTCCTCTCCAATCATGGCAAAGATAAAGTCAGTATGGTTTTCCGGCAAATAAAGAAACTTCTGTCGACTTTGCCCTAAACCTAAACCGAATAAACCACCCGGTCCCAGTGCTAATAGTGCTTGAATGGTCTGATAACCGTTTCCCAACGGGTCAGCCCACGGATCCATAAAGGCTAAGATTCGCCGCATGCGGTAAGGCGCTGCTGCAATAGCTGCAACCACTAAGCCAAGTCCTGTGCCTGCTAAAGACAGAATATGCCCGGCCCTTGCACCAGCCGCGATCAACATAAAAAACGTTGTGGCCGCAATGACCAGAGTCGTACCCAGGTCTGGTTGGAGCATAATCAGACCTGCGATCAACCCCATCAAACCAAGAATGGGCAGAACCCCTTTACGAAACGATTGAATCTTATGGGGATCAAGAGCCAGTACATGGGCCATCACTAACACCATAGAAAGCTTAATTACTTCTGAAGGCTGAATCGATAACGGTCCGAGCCCGATCCAACGGTCAGCGCCATTGACTCTGCGTCCGACTCCCGGGATTTTGACTGCAACCAGTAAAGCAATTGCAAGATAAAGGGCTGGCTTAGCAAATCTCCGTAATAGACGCAGATCCACCAACATGCTCACAATCATCGCCACAACTCCCATAGTAACCCATACTATCTCCATCTTAAGAAAGTGGTAGGGATCATCGAACTGAATGAACCCTCTGACCGCACTTGAGCTGTATACCATGATAAACCCTATCCCTAACAAAGCCACAATCGCCCCAAGCAAGACAAAATCCGGTCGGTGAAGCCTACGCATGTATAGTTTCCCCCTTATTGTTAAATGGGTTCTCTATAATGCCTACGCACTAACTCCTTAAACAATTCCCCTCTTTCTTCATAACTTTTAAACATATCCCAACTTGTACAAGCAGGGGATAACAAGACAACATCTCCAGGTATCGCTTCAGCGATTGCTTTCTCTACTCCATTCTCAAAAGTGTCAGCCCTAATAATCCTCTCTACACCTTCATCTCGCGCCGCCTGTTCCATCTCCTCAGCGGCTAACCCCAATAAAACTAAGCTTTTGACTTTAACTCGAACAACTTTCATGAACTCATGAAAATCAAGTCCTTTATTTTTCCCTCCTGCAATCAAAACCAAAGGTTCCTCAAACGCCAGTAAGGCCTTGGTCGCCGCATCGGTATTAGTCCCTTTGGAGTCATTGACAAAAAGAATCCCTTCAAACGTCCCCACGATTTCTTGTCGGTGCTCCACCCCTTTGAACTGCCGGAGGCCTTCCGCAATCTCAGTCCATGAAAGGCCTAATGCTCTCGCTGCCGCTGCCGCCGCCATGACATTCTCCAGATTATGGGCACCACGAAGATGGAGGTCCTTGCGGGAGATAATGGGAATCATGATTCTCTTTTCCTTTTCTGCATAAACGATCTGATCGTGCCAAAGACTTATCCCATCCTGCAAAAAGGAAGTCGGACTGTAATACAATACTTTACTTTGCAAGTTCGGTCCCAAATTCCGAACTAAGGGATCATCCCAGTTTAAGATCGCTAAATCCGAGGTAGTTTGATTTTTGAAAATTTGGGCCTTAGCCGCCAGATAAGCATCCAGCGTGCCATGCCTGTCCAAATGATCTGGAGTGAGATTTAATAAAATTGCCACATGAACGCGAAGTTTATCAATAAACTCTAGCTGAAAACTGGAAAGCTCGGCTACAACAATACTATTCTCTCCCATTCCATCCACTTGCCCGCTTAAGGCCACTCCAATATTTCCAGCGACAACCGCAGGGCGACCGGTCCGCTTAGCCAATTCACCGATCAAGGTGGTCGTCGTCGTTTTACCATTAGTACCGGTTACCCCAACACAAAGCGCAGGGCAATCGTACATAGCCAACTCGACTTCACTCCATACGGAAACGTTTTGGGAGATAGCCTCCTGTACGAGTGAGAGCCTGGGAGATACGCCTGGGGATAAAACTATCAGTTCAGGATTAATCTGCCCCAATTCAGGTACACTTCCAAGCAGCAAATTCGCCCGATCAAGTTCTAACTCCTTTACACCAGTAAGTTGCTCCAACCCTTTACTGTCCGTCAGGAAAACCTCAGCACCCAAACGCTGAAGTTTTTGAACTGCCGCTTGACCACTGAGTCCTGCACCGATTACTAAAACACGTTTATTGATCCATTCCACGTAAGTAATCCTCCGTTTAATAAATTTAGGTTCTGTTCGTAAATATCATGCCAAGCCATACCTATAGCCAAGCCAGAGACGATCGCAAAACTTGAACGATATATAATATTAAATTGTAACCTAAAAATCCCTTGAAATATGCTGACAATCTACCCCAACGTCGGCAAATACCCCACCACCCCGAGAACTGCACAAACCAACGCCACAGCCCAGAAGACTAGAACCACTTTCCATTCGCCCCAGCCGCCGAGTTCAAAGTGATGATGAAGCGGGCTCATCCTGAAGACCCGTTTCCCCCTGGTTTGAAACGAAAACACTTGAATAATCACCGAAAGTGCTTCCAAGGCGAATAAGCCTCCGATCACTATAAGCACCAATTCGCTCTTCGTGAGTACTGCCAAACTTACTAAAGCCCCGCCTAGGGCCAATGACCCTGTATCTCCCATAAATACGCGGGCAGGGTAAGTATTAAAGCGCAAAAATCCAACACAACCTCCGACCAAGGCTGCTGCGAAAACTGCCATATCTGTCTCATGCGCCAGGACCGCAACCCCACCCCCTTGGACAGCAGCGAGTAGGGCAATCGCAATATAGCTGATCCCTGCAAACATCGTGCTTCCCGCTGCCAAACCATCAAGCCCATCGGTAAGATTAACAGCGTTTGTCATTACCACGATCACAACAGAAATCAAGAAATAGTAAAACCAGCCCAGTTCCAAATGTATGGTTGTGAAAGGAATTGCAACATCCGTTCCCCGTCCCAGCCAATGCACGGACACCCACATCAGAACAAAGGCTAAGCCAAACTGACCGATAAGTTTTTGGTAGGCTCGCAGTCCTAAGGAACGATGCATCACTACTTTAATAAAATCATCAATAAAGCCGATTAGTCCAAATCCCAGAGTGATTCCTACCAACGTCACCATTTCCAGAGAGGTAGGTTGTTCGGCTGAAACCAAAGCACTGACAATAATACCGACAAGAAAAATAATGCCGCCCATCGTTGGTGTTCCGGCTTTTTTCAAGTGCCTTTTGGGACCATCATCACGCACAGTTTGACCGAACTTGAGGATCCTTAAGACCGGTATCAAAAAAGGGCTTAGAACCAACGTGATGATAAGGGCTAATCCTGCCGCCAAGACTAAACGCTCAGACATGTGCTATTCCATCCTTTACTTTACGGCACATTCAAGCAAATAATCAGTCAGTATGCCAGTCTATTTTGTGTCATACTGCGTCGGCATGTTCACCTAATAGCCCCGCTATGAGGTAAACATACCTCCTTGTCTGACACAAAATATCCACGGCATCTTTGACTTATTATTTGCTTTCATATGCCTGATTCTTCGAGTTGCGCCGTGATCTCTTCCATTTTCATTCCTCGAGATCCTTTAATCAAGACCCATATCCTCGGTCCAAATAACTCAAGAAGACCTTTAGCTTTCGTCACCGCTTCTTCACGTGTAGCCGTCACCTGGATGTGTTCTTCCGCGTATCCTGCCCAACGTGCCCCCTGCGCAATCTCTTCTGCCAATTTCCCCACGGTAATTACTTCACTAATCCCTAACTTTGCTAGAGCTTCACCAACTTCACGGTGACCAGATTCTGCCGAAGTTCCTAGTTCATACATTTCACCCAAAATAGCAAGAGTCTTGTTTTCACCCGCGCGTTCCTTGAGTACCTGCAATGAAGCCAGCATCGAAGTAGGATTCGCATTATAGACATCGTTAATGAGAGTGGATCCAAAGATCCCATAACGTACCTCTAAGCGCATTTTGGACAATTCCAACTTACCCAGTCCCACACACCCTACATCCAACGAAATACCAAGGACTTTACCTACAGCTAGTGCTGCCAGAGCATCCAAAACGTTGTGTTTACCAGGCAGCGGAAGATTGACCGTTGTCTTTTCATCCCTATATCTTACATCAAACGTTGTCCCTAAAGCTCCCCAAGGCCGTAGCTGAGTCCCTTGAAAATCAGGCTCTGTAAAAGCACCTTCAAGACCATAGAATCGAATTGAATATAGGTCCTTATTCGCCTTTTGTACAGAAAACAAATCTTCAGCGTTTAATATCGCAATTCCATCTTCCGGCAGAGCCTCAATTAGCTCCCACTTCGCCTGGGCAATTCGCTCCTGCGTTAGTAAGAGCTCTAAATGCGTTGTGCCAATATTAGTAATCACCCCGATATCCGGTTTTGCAATCTCACATAAGGCTTTGATCTCACCTAAGCCACGCATTCCCATCTCGAGAACCAAAATCTCAGTACCCTGTGGCGCATTGAGGACCGTTAATGGCAGCCCCAATTCGTTGTTATGGTTTTCCTTATTGCGATAAACGCGCAGGCGCTGAGACAGGACCGCAGAGATCATATCCTTCGTGGTGGTTTTCCCATTGCTCCCAGTAACCCCCACCACCTTAGCTCCTAATTCCCAACGCCAGGCCTGGGCCAATTCCTGAAGTGCTGTAACCACAGATTTTACAAGCAGAAGGGACTTTCCTTCAGGAGCGTAAGGGATCTTTTTGGGCCCCTGAAAATGGGCCTCGTCTGCAACCACGAGCACCGCCCCTTTGGTCCAAGCGGCTTCAATATAATCATGCCCGTCCACTTTCTCCCCTGGTAAGGCGAAAAACATTTCTCCCCCCTGGGCTTGACGGCTATCTATAATGCACCCTTGAACCTCTAAATCAGCTTTTCCGATCAAGGTCCCTCGCGCGATCCGGGCTACCGTCTCAGCTGTCCATTTACGCATATCCTAACCCCCCTATGGCTTCCCGTGCCACTTCCCTGTCATCAAACGGATGAACCTCCGTCCCAAAGATCTGATAAGATTCGTGCCCTTTGCCGGCGATCAAAATTGTATCTCCCGGTTTCGCCATTCTACAAGCACTCCAAATGGCTTCCCTCCGGTCGCTTAAAGGGACATAATCCACTCCTGAAACTCCAATTAGCACCTCTTGAATAATTTGATCAGGGTCTTCGGTACGAGGATTATCCGAAGTTACTATGACAAAGTCACTCCACTGTGAGGCGACCTCACCCATGAGCGGACGTTTTCCCCGATCCCGATCTCCTCCACAGCCGAAGACGGTAATCAGTCTTCCTTGGGTAAAACCCCGAGCGGTTCGCACAACATTTTCTAAGCCATCAGGCGTGTGCGCATAATCCACAATAACCTGAAAAGGCTGTCCAAGACGAACACTTTCAAAACGTCCAGGCACACCCTTTATTTCAGCTAGGGCTTCCGCAACAGCCGTTTTGTCATATCCCCTTTCAACACCCCAAACAAAAGCTGCCAAAGCATTATAGACGCTAAAAACCCCGGGGGTTGCATATCGTATTTCTTGCAGATTCTCACCGAAACGGACCAGAAATCTTACTCCTTCTGAAGTGACTTCAATATTCTCGGCCCGGTAATCCACTTCATTATGAATCCCGTAACTCGCGACCCGTGCAACAGAAGCTTGGCGCAGAATAGGAAATGCAGGATCATCCCCATTTAAGATGCTGAGTTTGGACTGTTTTACCCCGATCAAATTTGAAAATAAACGGGATTTGGCGTAAAGATAGTCCTCCATTGTCTTATGATAATCCAAATGATCTTGTGTCAAATTAGTAAAAATACCAACATCAAATTCGCAGCCAACGACGCGTCCAAGATCCAAAGCATGGGAAGACACTTCCATTATTCCAAGACTTACCCCTGCCGAGACCATCTCTCTCAAAAGCTTTTGAATTTCAATGGCTTCCGGTGTTGTTCTCTCTCCTGGGATATCTCGCCCGTCAATCCTAGAACCGAGCGTTCCTATTAAGCCCACCTTCTGGCCTTGCTTTGTCCCGATTTTCTCAATCAGGTAGGTAATAGTCGTTTTTCCGTTCGTGCCCGTCACTCCGACCAACTCCAGTTGGTCGCTGGGACAGCCATATACTTTAGCCGCTAAGAGCCCAATGACCTGGCGCACATTTGCCACCATTATTTGAGGAACATCAAGGGACAGAGGATGCTCAACGACGAGTGCCACTGCCCCTGAAGCGATGGCGCTCGCCGCAAAGTCATGACCGTCCACCTGGAATCCAGGGACACAGACATAAAGATCGCCCGGCTGAACTCGCCGAGAATCCATCGACATCCCACTGACGATGACCCCCATATTACCCGATGAGGCAATGACCTCGACTCCCTTAATTATCTCGGACAGTGATTTATTCGCAGTATACATTCCTCATCATTCCTTTCCAAGTTAATAAGGTCACACATCATTCTGATGAACGAACCTAGTTCTATTATAGACAATTTCCCTCTCCGACAGACCTTAACCGACCGATCATCCACTGTCCGTTGCTTCAGCTTCTTAATCTAGAAGTGGAGTTCCCTGCTCTGCCTCCTGACATTCCATGCCCCTAATACGGCATACCAGATAATTCCAAGAGCTACAGAGCCTCTCAAACCCCACTTAAGAGCCCATGATCCGACTTCCGAGTTCCGGCTTCTGACCTCTGGCCTCTGACTTTTATCGTCCAAGGGGACTGACCGAGATCGGAACGCGCCCCGCCAGACTCTGTATCGCTTCCACATCTTCATCCTCATCTTCCCACCAATGGGCAAGGGTTGGCGTAGATGCATCCTTTCCTAAATAGAGGAGAACATTCGATCCAGCCTCTACTTGAGCATCTCCATGTGGAATTTGGTCGAGCACCATTTCGCCTTGGCCTTCCGTTATAGCTTTAAACCCAGCCTCCGTCAAAGCTTTTTCCGCTTCGGCTAATGGCAAACCCAAGACTGAAGGAACAACGGCTGCCTTCTTAATCGGGGAAAATTCAAGACCGGGCAGAGGTTTACCCGGCGTCATTGGCGCCTGAGTATCTGGCTGAATGCCGAGATACCTTAAAGAATCAAGCATCACGCTCTGAACCACTGGAGCCGCAACAACTCCTCCATAAAACGGTACACCATCGATCACAGCCAACATAGCCAGACGCGGTTTGTCGGCAGGGGCAAACGCTACAAATGAAGCAACATACTCCCCTTGAATATATCCTCCATTGACCACTTTTTGCGCTGTCCCCGTTTTTCCCGCCACCCGATAGCCAGGAAGGAAAGATCGACGCCCGGTTCCGTTAGTCACGACCGATTCCAGGATTTCGCGTTCTAAGGTTGAGGTATCTTCACTGATAACTCGTCGAACTACTTCTTTTGTGAAAGGAGTCACAACTTTACCGCTAGGACTGACAACTTCTTTCACCAGCTGTGGCTTAACCAGTGTTCCACCGTTGGCCACTGCTGAAACTGCTGTCAAAAGTTGAATAGGGGTGACGTTATTCGTTTGCCCGATCGACATTGTCGCCAAATCCAAGGCGGTTGCTTTTTTCTTATTTGCCAGAATTCCTACCGCTTCACCAGACATCTCAATTCCCGTTTTCTTACCAAACCCAAAATCGCCAAGATATTTATAAAAAGCGTCCATCCCTAGGCGCTGTCCCATTTCAATAAAACCCGGGTTGCAGGAATTTTCGGCCACTTGCATGAACGTTTGATCACCATGCCCTCCAGCCTTCCAGCACCGTACATTTTTTCCCAGCACTGTATAATACCCTTTATCAAAAAAGTGCTCCGTAGGCTTGATTTTCTTTTCCTCGAGCGCCGCCGCCAGAGTAATAATTTTAAAGGTTGATCCCGGTTCATAACCGTTTTGAACAGCGATATTCCGCCTAGCGCTAGGATCCGCTTCCTGATAATGATTAGGGTCAAAGGCCGGCGCCGAAGCCAAGGCGAGCATTTCTCCTGTATTGGGATCCATCACCAAAATTGAGGCGTTCTTAGGTGCCTGACCGTTCATGTTTATACCTTGGCCAGACATCAATTTCTGCAACTCACGTTCCGCAAAAGCCTGAATATTTTTATCAATGGTTAAGCGCACGGTGTTACCTTGTTTGGGGGCCAAGTACTGATGTTCTGCCTGAGGAAGAGGAATTCCATTGGCACCAAATTCTTGAAGAATACTGCCTGAAATCCCCTTTAGCTCTGAATCTCTGGTTAACTCTATCCCTTCAAGACCCTGATTGTCAATCCCAGCAAATCCGATAATATGTGACGCTAGTGGCCCAAAAGGATAGTAACGTTGACTGTCCTCCGTGGTTCCTATCCCTGGGAGCGCTAACGCCCGTATTTGAGCTGCCACTTCCGGTTTAACCCGCTTCTGAATATATTCTAACGCTGTACGTTTTGTAATGTGCCCTTCGACTTCAGCTTCAGGTTGCCCTAAAAGCTGAGATAAGGTCAAGGCCATCTCCTTGGCTCGGCCGGACTGCCTAACCTCCGCCGGAATAGCATAAACCGTCTCACTACTGACACTCATCGCTAAGACATTCCCTTGACGATCTTCAATATTGCCTCGTTTGGGCGCAACAGGAACTCCGCGGAAATGAGAATCATCTGCCTTTTTACGCAAATCAGCCCCCTGATTAAGTTGCACAAAACCCAGTCGAATGATTAAGACGACCAAAAAAATACTTACACACAAAAAAAGAAAAGCGATTCGTTTACGCATAACAACAAAAGGACTCACAAGTCCTCCCCCTTTCCGGGGTCTCCGCGTACCCAAAGCGCCTTTATCCTAACGTTGTGTTGAAGCGAAAAAACTCGTAAACTTTTGCAAAAACTGATTTAGTGCCGTGGGTTTAGTCCCAGTAGGTTGAGTCGCAACTTGGGTCGACGGAGCTCCCTTTTGATTTTTGACCGCAGGCTGTGCACCTGCCACATACACTATCCCAGCAGGTTTCTCCATGCCCATAGCTAGTGCTGCGCTTTCAATTCGACCTACCGCACGAAGTTTGTCGGCCTCCATTTGGAGAAGATCATTCTGGGCTTTAATCGTGGCAATATCCTTTTCCAAAGTCCGAATTTGCGCCCCCTTGACGACCGTCAGTTGAATCGTTTCCGCCCCGATTGCCCCAGTCAGCCCAACTATGAAAGCCAACGCCATGATGCTTTTTCCTTTTCCGAACCTTTTCCCTCTTTTCACTGGACGAGGGTTTCTCTCGCTGGATTTTTGCGTTAATGGTTCTTGCCACGAAATCTTTTCCTGCGCCACTACCAAGACTATTCAGCCTCCTTTTGCTTTAGACCGTTATATTTTTTCTGCGACCCGCAATTTTGCACTTCTGGAACGCGGGTTTAGCTCAACTTCCTCTTCAGAGGGGAGAATGGGTTTTCGGGTCAAGACCTTAGCGACTGCCTTTGCTCCACACCGACAGATCGGTAATTCCGGAGGACACGTACAACGCCCGAGCCAGGATTTCATTCTGTCTTTCACAATGCGATCCTCGAGCGAATGAAAGGTAATCACGCCGATTCTGCCTCCGTGATCCAGACAATGCAACGCTTGATCCAGCACTCGATCCAAAACCCCTAGTTCATCGTTCACTGCAATCCGGATGGCCTGAAATGTCCGTTTAGCAGGATGAGGTCCACTGCGTCGAACTGCGGCTGGCACCGCTGCTTTAATCACTTCAACCAGATCGCCCGTTGTTTCCAGAGTGCGCACGTTCCGTATTTGCACGATAAATTGCGCAATTCGTTTCGACCATTTTTCTTCCCCATATTTCCAAATAACCCGAGCCAATTCCTCTTCACTCCAGGTATTCAGAAGTTCCCGGGCAGTCAAAGAACCCGCTGATAGATCCATCCGCATATCCAAAGGTGCATCCTGCATATAACTGAAACCGCGTTCAGCTTCATCTAATTGAGGAGACGAGACCCCTAAATCAAATAAGATTCCCTGCACGGGCAGTAGGTCTAATCCTTTTAAAGTTTCTTCTAAATATTCAAAGTTCCGGTTGACTAAGGTGATACGTTCATCGTTGGCAAAAATTTCTCGAGCGTGACAAATCGCCCAGGCATCTTGATCAAAACAGATTAGTTTTCCGGCGTCGTCGAGCTTAGTTAAAACCCTTTGGCTATGTCCAGCCCCACCCAGTGTACAATCAACGTATTTACCTGAGGGGTTCGTAACTACCGCATCAACCGTCTCATCTAACAAAACCGTGACATGATGAAAATCCAAGTGTATCCGTCCCTTTCTATATACCTAGCTGTACTAGGGTTTCAGCAGCACTGGCATAAGCACTTTCTGCTTGCCGACTGTATTCTGTCCATAGTGTCTCGCTCCAAATCTCAACACGGCTTGACACTCCAACCAGAACCAAATTTTTCTCCAATTGTGCGTAGTCACGCAAATTAGCCGGCAATAGGATTCTTCCCTGCTTGTCCAGTTCACATTCCGTCGCCCCAGAAAAAAAGAAACGAACAAAAGCCCGAACGTCGGGCTGGGTGAATGGCAATGCGCGCAACTTCTGTTCCAAGGTATCCCATTCTGAAGGAGGGTAAACAAACAGACAATGATCTAAGCCTTTGGTCACAATAAATTGTTCACCCAAGGCCTCTCGGAATTTCGCCGGAATAATCAGCCGACCTTTCCCATCAATTGTATGTATGTACTCCCCCATAAACATGTTGTTCACCCCACAGCTGTGGTCGCTCGCCCCACTTCGCCCCACTCTACACCACTAATTCTACCTTTAGAAGGATAATCATGCAACATAAATCTATCCTCTTTCTTGCAGATATTTGAAACAAGGAAGAAGGTCCTAAAGCTTGTACCCACTAGACTAGCGAATCTTGTCGACCGCCTCCTCTTATTAAAGAATTTTAGGTGCTAGTTCTTTAAATTTAGATAATATACGCGCAAAAACAACATTAACTATTAGTAATAGTGCGATAGTCAGCTGATTTTGACAAATAGGGTCGTATTGTTCCTTCTCGCCTGATAAGCATTGAAGTCGAACTTCCTGGTTTGTTAAACGGAACAAGCGCCGCTTAAGTTGACTACTTAAACGGCGCTCAAACAAATGACTTTGATGGCAACGATCATTACATATTTAACTACATCTAATAGTCTCCTTTTTGACAGGAAAATTACGCTAAATGAAGCGGTTTGCTCCCAATACCGTGTGCTGCCTCCATGATGGCTTCAGGCAAAGTCGGATGCGCATGAACAGTTCTGGCGATATCCTCAGCCAGAAGTCCTTTTTCAACGGCAACCACTAATTCTGACACTAAGCTGCTGGCTTGAGGACCCATGATGCTCGCCCCCAGAATCACGCCCTCACCATCGGCCAAAATTTTAACCAATCCAACGCTTTCTCCCAAAGCCAAAGCCTTACCATTCGCTGAGAACGGAAATTTACTTACCCGATAAACCTGTCCTGAAGCTTTGAGTTCCTGTTCCGTATAACCAACTGTTGCAATCTCCGGATACGTAAAGATGGCACTCGGTATTGCTTTATAACTCATGGCCACAGAACTACCTCCGATATGTTCCACTGCAATGATCCCTTCCGTCGTCGCAACATGGGCCAGCATGATCCCCCCCACCACATCGCCAATCGCGTAAACATGGGGAAGATTTGTCTGCATTTGCGCATTAACTTTAATAGCTCCTTTTTCCAGCTCTAATCCCAGGTTATCCACATCAATCCCCCGTAAACTTGGTCTGCGACCGGTAGAGAGAAGGACACGGTCAGTCGGGATTTCCCTGATCCCTTTGGCATCCTCAACCTGTACAATGAGGTCCTCCCCGTCTTGATAAATCTTTTTAACCGCCGTTTTAGTCAAGATCTCCATCCCACTGCGTTTTAACAAGGGAGTTAATCGCTTCGAGATTTCCTCATCAATTGTGGGCAATAAAGACGGAAGCATCTCCACTACACTAACCCGAACGCCAAATGTTTGAAATATTGAAGCAAATTCTAAACCAATGACGCCGCCTCCAATTACAACAAGCCGTTTGGGCAGTTCTGTCTCTTCCAGTAGTTCCTCACTGGTTCCAACTCCCGGGAGATCTGCCCCGGGAATTGGAATTCGCAAAGGCGTTGACCCCGTCGCCAAGACCACATTCTCTACTAGAATATGTTCAACTCCATTTTCCGTAGTCACTGAAATCTGCCCGGCAACTTTAAATTCTCCCCAGCCTTTAACCACGCGTATATTCGCCGCTTTCATCAACTTTTCCACACCACCAACGAGCGAATTGACCACCTGATCTTTTCGCGCGATTACAGCAGCATAATCCACACGTTTTTCACCTACATACAAACCGAATTCTGCTGCACGACCCATCTCACGCCATAAATCCGCACTTGTAACCAACGCTTTGGTAGGAATACAACCCCGGTTCAAACAGGTACCTCCCAGCCGTTCGCCCTCAATCAATACTACCGATAAGCCCAGTTGAGCAGCCCTTAAAGCACACACATATCCACCAGGTCCCCCGCCAAGAATACCAACTTGATATTCCATTTTTCGCTCTCCTTCCATACCTTTCGTCAATATTTCGACTCCCGTCAACATTTTCCCTGCTTGAGGGAAGAAGTGTCTCAGGCAAGCAGAGACATTGTTCTTGTTTGCATTCCTTCAGCTTTATTACCTTAAATGGTATCTGCCTAGTATATCCAACTCCTAAATTACGTAATAACCTTCTCCACATTACTAAAAAAGGCCTTCCAAACTACAGACAACCTGAACCCCAAGTGTTCTCTTAAGGTTCAAGTTGTCTTTATAATCGCTATAATTATAGGAAACTCAAAGCATGAGTTCTAACCACGAAATTCCGAAGAGTAAGCTTTGGGAATATACAAGATCTCTCCTGGATAAATGCGATCTGGATTACGCAAGTTATTGCCAAGGATGATTGCTTGCATAGTGGTGCCATAGCGTTTTGCGATTTTATAAACGCTATCTCCAGGTTTCACCACATAGACCTCGTGCGCAGGGCTCGGACTTGGACTTGGAGTTGGAAGTGGAGAAGGCATCTGCGTCGGACAAGTAGGCTGCTGCATTATAGGCTCACCGCATGTCGGACAAGTCATCTGGCAACAAGGATCGTAGTCCAAGTGTTGGTGCGCTCCAGGCATTCCAGGCATTCTATGCATTCCATGCAACATTCTTTCCACTTCGGGCATTTCCTGATGCATTCCTGGCTGCATTTCCTGCATATCCTGATGCATTCCTGGCATACCCTGCATCCCCGGCTGCATCCCTGGCATACCTTGCATCCCTGGCTGCATCCCTGGCATACCCTGCATGTCTTGCATCATTCCACCCATAGTAGGTGCGGGAGTTGGATTATAAGCAACGGAACGTAATTCCATGTTAATTTCCTCCTTTAATTACATCGAGAAACTGATGTTGTTTAGTATTAATGGCAGCATTTTTTCTTATTATTTATTAACAATATATGGTAGGTTATCATTAATGTGTTTGTACCCTCCAAATTAAAAATATCAAATTTATTTTAAACAAAAAAGAGCTGACCCTTAATATTTGGGCCAGCTCGTCTAATTAAGTCACTTTAAAATTAAACTACAGCTATTGCCTTGTTTAATTGCGCAACCAGTTCTTCGGCATTTCGTCCATGGGTTAAAGCAGCGCCTTCGATGCTTTCCATCGTAGAAGAAGGACATCCTAAGCAATGCATCCCAAGCTCCAAGAAAACTTGAACAGTTTGAGGATATAATTTCAACACTTGGCCCACTGTCATCTCTTTAGTTAACATATTATGTTTCCCCCTTTGGATTCCTTAGTGAAATACTCGGTTTTATTATAAAGCAATCTTGCCTGATAAGCAACCACTTAATCGAACTTCGGACTTCGAGGCTCGCCACTCAAAATCCAAAGCGCAAATGCCGCGTATCGCATAATTCGGGCAGACATTTCTCCGTTCCTAGCCCGGGACACAATATGACACTGCGCGACGTCTTTACGTAAGCACTCTAGCAAACTTCCGTTCTAGCTCCCAACCCCAAATACGGGGCAGTACAAGTCAAGTGCAAGTCAAGAACCGTCCCCGACTTGCATCCAAGCGACCCCAAACACGACGGTGCACATGAAATGTGCCGTCTCTCCAAACGGTCCGTCTCCCCGCCTTTCCGTTCCCCGTTCCCCGTTCCTAGCTCGGGACGCAGTATGACACAGCGCGACGTCTTTACGTAAGCACTCTAGCAAACTTCCGTTCTAGCTCCCGACCCCAGACACGGGGCAGTGCAAGTCAAGAACCGTCCCCGACTTGCATCCAAGCGACCCCAAACGCAGACGGTGCACATGAAATGTGCCGTCTCTCCAAACGGTCCGTCTCCCCGCCTTTCCGTTCCCCGTTCCTAGCCCGGGACGCAGTATGACACAGCGCGACGTCTTTACGTAAGCACTCTAGCAAACTTCCGTTCTAGCTCCCGACCCCAGACACGGGGCAGTGCACAAGGATGTGCACTGCCGCCAGTGAGCCAAGGATGGCTCATCTGGCGGGAACCCCGCTCCTCAAAGCAGGAGCTTGAACGGTTAGTTTGCTCTGCGTCGTAAGCACCGAGCGCTGTGACATACAAGTCCCCTCACACAAGTCCACCTAATCCACTTAAAAGCCCATAAATATGTTCTGCCAATTCTTTCGGAAGCGCTCCCGTTCCGCAGCTTGGTGTTAACATACTTTGTTGGCGAAGAAGGGATTCATCAACACCGCGTTTTACAAGTTCCTCTATTTTTTCTTCTAAATTAAGCTTAAGGCTTTGAGCATTTTCTTCCCAGGCAATTAAATTTGTAGGAACTATCCCCCAAGAAAGAATTCCTCCACGGGTTAAAAACTTATTTAAAGGCTCTGCTGCAGCCATCATGCTTTGCATATAATCATAGGCATCAAAATTCACAACCTGAACCTTCGAGTCAAAAAGTAGGGTCCAATCCATCCCTGCGCAGACATGCACACCCGGAATTCCACCTTGACGAACAATCCCCTCAACAATCAGATTCAGCTCGTCAATAAGTTGGTCCCGCGTTATAGTAATATGAGTTGCGGCACCATACGCATAAAGTCCCGGATCGTCAATCGTCATCAGCACGGGTAACCCGAACTTTCGAAGTCGTTTAGTCTGCCACTCAGCATGCAGGGCCAAGGCTTTAACTAGCATATCTCGCAGGGAATCATTATAGTAGCTTGATCTTTTGTCAATATCCAAGATCTGCATACCCAGCGTCAACGGACCACTGAGCTGCCCTTTCAGAAGCACAGCTTCCCCTGTTCCGTAACGTTCAAGTTCGCGGCAGAAGACTTCAAACCCTTCCCCGCCCTGTGAACTAAATCCAAATCGTTCCAAAGCTTGTTCATCACCTTCTATCGCCTCAAAAAAAAGTGTATAAAAAGCAGTCATCCGCTCCGCCCAATCCAACGCTTCAACTTGAAACATCGGCGTTTTGACATCAGCGATAACTCCGGTTTCAAGCAGGACGTTGAGATATTGCACAATAAAGGAACTTTCAACCCCAAGGCGCGGAAGCTGCGGCCAATGAGGCGCACGCGGAACGCATTTCCAAATCCACTCTAAAGCTTCTTCCAAATTAGTATGGGGCAAACTTCCCACCCCCGTAGTCAGAAAGTGCGGTTTGAAGCTTTCTTTTTCCATATCTCAACCACTTCCCATCTGTAATTTCTTACATTTTATTTTGAATCCTAAGTATAATCAAGAATTATGTAGTCTAGCCATATTTAAGGAGACAACTTAGCTGAGAGAAGCACTTTGCAGAATTGCGTCAAGCGAATAGCAATGCAGCGTGTGCAAACGGGCTAAAGACACTTCCTCCCCCCGTCGTCCCAACTCCCGTTGACCCCAAATCCAAGAGGAAGTTTCTTAGCTTAGTGAAGCACTTAGCGGAATTGCGTCAATGAGCGCCGACGATTTTGCGTTAAGAAACGCAACGGTTCACTTGCAGATAGCCCAGAGGTTTTGCGTTTTAGCAAACATCGTCAAGCGAAT
>JARLHW010000004.1 GCA_031292075.1 Desulfosporosinus sp. | reverse complement strand
ACTTTATATCTTCTTATAACGTTATTCACAATCTTTTGCATTTGATCTCTTGTAATTGGCGCTTTATTTTGTGCCAAATTTTGTAAATTTTCATCCAAAGCTAATTGAAATTCTTCACCCGTTATTGAAGGTAATATGTTCTTAATCGCATTCTTTTGACCGGAGGAAAGATCCTGAATTTTTTGATAAGCTTCTTGTCTATTTAACGATTTATCCTTACCCATTATTTCATTAATTAATGACTCCGTCAAAGATTGCTCATTTAATTTATCTGTTCTTTCTCTCAACTTCATCGCAGTATAATTCGCCTCCGCATCTTGTTTTGTAAATGTATCTCCTTTTAAATATCGAGCTGTATTTAGATCTCCAGTTTGAATAGCAGTTTGAAGTGCAACTTCTCTGGTAGTCTTTATCATTAAAAGATCTGCTTCAGCAGCATCCTTCATCTTCTGATATTTACTCATTTCAAATATATTAATAGGTTAGGTTTTATTTCTATATAATTATAATGAATTTTCATTATTATCAAACTTAATCAAATTCAAAAAGGTGCAAATTTATACAAGATTTTCGATTACATTGTTGTCGCATATTTTATCATAATCTCCTGTATATTTTGATACCATTTTATAATCATTTTATACCTTTTTTCTCGCTTTGCTCTTACTAGGCGCTGATGACGCTACAACATCTCCAGTCGGAGGAATCTGATTATAATTCATTGTAAATCGTAAACTTGGTTCTTTTTCATTAGTTGCTATTTTAAAGAAATTCTCATCTTTCGTCGATGCTTCATACATTTTAAAAATCTCATTAACAGTTCTTCCAAGCTGTTTTCCACGTAAAATTCCCTTAATATCACCTTCATCACTAATTGATTTCAGAATATAGTAATTACACTGTAATCTCCACTTCTTTGGAATATCATAAAACGTCTGAGAAATAAAAAATATACTACAATTTACCTTTCTACCACGTATCATAATCTCCTCGATATTCTTTGCTTTCTTTAAATTCTCTCCTAATAAATCATCACAAATTACAAGTGTCTGTTCCACTCGATCTAGTGTTGATAAATCGGGAACATCTTTAATATCAGAACTACATGTCAACATATCTATGCCTAATTTCTTTTCCATATTTCTTATTGAATTTATAAAATACTTATATAATGGTTCCTCTAAATCCTTTGCGATAAGATAAATCTTCTCCCAGCAATGCGCTTCTCGAATGATATTTAATACCGTATTTGTCTTCATACTTCCCGATGCACCAATGACAGCACAACGAAATGGATGTTGTAGCATCCCACGTATTTTACTCGGATTATAATATTCAGGCTCTAAAAATTCTTTCGGTATTGTTTTGTATAAATTTATTACCGACATTTAATTATATAATAATTGAGATTTTAATTTTTAATTTCTATTCTAAATTATATAATTAAATGTCAACAATTTTTAACTCTTTCACTGTTGACCAGGCATCTGGTAATGTGTCAAAGGCTTACTTGAATGAACTCAATTTGGCTCCAAAAAAATACGTTAATGATGCTGTCTCAGTTATCGCTTCTAACGTCTCAACTGAAACCACTCGTGCGACAAATGCAGAGTCAAGTATTCAAACAATACTCGGAGTGCCAACCGCATCAGCGACACCAAACACAATTGTCAAACGCGATGCCAATGGCGCTTTCATCTCCGGCACCATCTCCACCACTGGAATGGAGGCGCAAACAGCTGGTGGTACATTATCAATAGCAGGAGATTCAGCAAAGACATCTATATTGAATTTAGGTTCTGGCTCTGGTGTGCAAACTATTAACGTCGGCGGCTCAGGCACGGGAGCGACTACCATCAAACTCGGAGCGGGAAGCGATACTGTGCAATCGGGTGTTACGTTTACAGCTCCGACCTTGTCATCCACTGGAGTAATTAAAGCAACGGGTAACATCCAGGCGGGAAATAACCTTTGGTCCGCTCCAGCTTCAGGTGGAGTCGGAGCAGGTCAGGGAGCCTATCTCGGCTGGAATAGAGACCACGCGACTGGCCGAAGTGCTTTTATGAATCAGCGCGGTGCTAGTGGTGCTGGTGTTCTTGGTGGTGGCTTCGAATGGTTGGACTACGATACCACTGGAGCTTTGACATCTGCAGGTCCTATTATGGTTTTAGATTCTACAGGAAATCTTACTGCGAGCGGTGCAATATCTGGAACAAATATTATAGGAACAGGTTATGCAAATATTACTGGAACAATTACGGCTGGTGGTTCCATATCTGGAACGAATATTACAGGAACAGGTAATGCAAATATTACGGGCACGATTACTGGCGGTTCTGCTAACATTACAGGCGCAATTTCTACTACTGAAATGGAGGCCCTAACAGCAGGTGGAACGTTATCAATAGCAGGAGATTCAGCAAAAACCTCTATATTAAATTTAGGTTCTGGGTCTGGTGTGCAAACTATTAACGTTGGTGGCTCAGGAACGGGCGCGACTACCATCAATCTCGGCTCGGGCAGTGATGTTGTAAAGTGTGGTGTAAATCTTCAAGCGCCGAAGCTCCAAGCTCTGAATGGTTCGAACCTCCTTGATACAACCATTGGCTCCCGCAACACTTTTGTGGGCAACGGCGCCGGCAACACAAGCGCTACAGGTTCGGATGATACATTTCTTGGCTATCAGTCTGGTTACGCTCTCACCAATAGTAACGGATCTGTGGGTGTCGGCGCATTCGCTCTTAGCGCTCTTAACTCAGGAAGTCATACTGCATTGGGTTACTGGGCTTTGAAAAATGTACAAAATGGCAATCAGTGCACAGCCGTTGGTTATTGCTCGCTGGCCAACGATGCTTCCTCATACAACACGGCCGTTGGTCATAATTCTATGGCTACCAATACCACTGGTAATTATAATACCGCTCTAGGTTATCAGGCTGGAAACACTATTACGGCTGGAACCAACTGTTTATATTTAGGAAGTGGAGCCGATGCCTCATCAGATTTGCCCTTGAGCAATTCCATTGCCATTGGTTATAATGCCAAGGTCTCCGTGAGTAATACAATCCAACTTGGTAATAGCAACATAACTAATGTAAATACTTCAGGCGCAATTACGGCTGGTGGCGCCATATCTGGAACGAATATTATAGGAATAGGTTATGCAAATATTACGGGGACAGTTTCTGCAGCCGATCCAACCGCAAATAATCATTTGACTACAAAAGCGTATGTCGATAACAAATTAGCGCTAGTTGAGCAATCCCAATCATGGTCAACAACATTCAATGGACCGT
>JARLHW010000290.1 GCA_031292075.1 Desulfosporosinus sp. | reverse complement strand
TTCCGTCATGGAGGGCATTCGGGCTGCATTCGAGGGCAATTATATCCTCCCCCCCTGCTTATAGATGAAACCCTATTACAGCTTGGGGTGCTTTGCACCTCTTTTTTGTGTTAACTATTTTGTGTATCTGAATAGTTACTTTTATTATACCATAAGTGCATTTTGCAAAGGATAATATATTTAGCCTCGCTTTCAAACACTGCATTTCTTCAAAGATTTTATATTTGCCAGGGAAATATATATCGAATCAACCGTTGAGTATCACCACTCCTTTTATATAAGTCAGTGGTGCCCTGTCAACATGGGCTCCTACATCATAATTGCATGATTCTCCGTGATAAAGTTGTCACCTATTTGATTGCTATTATAATCAAACACCTTACGCCTAATTACGTTGTGACGCATGTAACCTCCCCACCATTCCTGCTTGATCAAATGGTCACTTTCATAAACCTCATATTTTTGGGGCAATGGTTGTTCACATCGCCATTCACCTTCCAAGTCTGATTCCCCTACCCTTATTCGAAGTTGGTACCTGTGTTGGGTCTCATTCTTTATTTGGAGATCAATATAATTGTACACAACTGTAGCCCCGCTGCCGAATGGTTGAGTCCGGTTGGCATCCGGAAATACGTCGTGAGTGTGACGCCACCGCTCCGTAACCTGTAATGGTGTATGTAAGGTCATCCAATAAATTAGATTCGAGAGTTGGCATAGGCCGCCACCTACTCCGGCAACGAACGATCCGTTGGTCAAGACCATCCCCTCAGCAAAGCCACGTGTCTTTGTTGGTTTCCCAACCAAACGCCAGACAGAGAAAGTCTCCCCCGGCTTAAGAACTAGCCCATTTAGCTTTGCTGTGGCTAACTTCAGGTTGGTAACTTTGTTTTCCTGGAGCCACATTTCAACGTTACGGAGAGGACGAAACAAGGGGGTGCTATGATCAGTCACCTTGAAAGGGAGTTGACTAGTCTGGAAAGTAGTCGCATACTGTGTCGAACTGACAAAAAACCATTGAAAGTAACGACGCCAGGTAAAGTAAAGCCTTCCCAAAAACAGTCTAAGCCTCGAACGCATCACTGGCCTTTCAGACTGGTATACGGACTTGATAGCCAAAGCTTTTCACTCCCTCCCCAATTTGAGATAGTGTGTAATCAGAAATTCCGTAGAAAAGGCCCCCACCGTTTTCGATGAGAGCCGAATGATTAGGATAGTTTCGCTTGGACAACTTGGTTAGGAAATACTTCTCATCATTTCTTCTGTAGTAGGTACTTTTAAAAACCTATCGCGAACAGCCTTTAAAGAAAATATCTTATATTCAAGGAACCTGAGTGCTGAGTTAGTCATCCAGTAAACACTAAGGACAGCAGGAGCTTTCCAAAGAAATACTAGTCCAATCGCTACTGGTACAATAAACATTAGAAACGATTTTACTTCTGCTGTAAAACCGCCCAATGCTTGGAAGACACCCGCCACGATAGGAAGAACGTGTAATGAATCGGGACCATGAACGCTTAATACCCAAGGGACCAACATGCTTCCCACTGAAGTACTTAAATTAGTTATCGAAGCGTACAGAGAAAATAGGATCGGGGCTTGAACTACGAGCAACATCGCAGATAGGAAAGTGTTCACCTTATATTTAGAGGCGATCTTCAGTAATTCTTTATCAATCTTTTCCGTCTGATTCTTGAATTTAGTGGTTAAAAAAGACTTGACCTGATTAAGATTAGACGTCGTGAATTGATCTTTATGTTGTTTTGCGGATAAAGGAAGGAGACATAACCTTATCACCAAGGTTACTAGAATCACTGCGATAAACCAATCCCCTGTCAAACCAATAAATTTTGTCAATAAGATAGTAAATGAAGAACTAAAAATACTCATGTTTTTCCTCCTTAGTTTTATGACTATAAACTAAGGAGAAGATGTGGTGGATCATCATCCGTATCAATCTTAATCATTCTTCGAACAATCAAATACTTATTTACTAAAATAGTCAACCCATTTGAGATAAGCCGTGAAATACCAATCTTCTTGCTCTCTGATGCTTTAAAACAATGGGCACCACGTTTAATGAAGGTAAACCCTAGCCAAGATAAAGCCAGTACGATTGTAACGTTGAAAAGTAGTAATAACCAAACATGATTATCTATCGGCACTGGCTCACCTCCAAAACCAACTTTATTTAAGTAATTATATACTCACTATCAAACGTTCACAAGTTAATTAATACGTCTGTTTAATACGTAATATCAAAATTTGTACCCCGATGCCCTACTAATGATTTCTTTTCAATTAGAACGGACCACTCGTCAACCTTAAATCTTCACCGTCTTCCTCATCACAACCCCTGGCAGCGGCTCTTTCATCTTCCAGACAATGCTGATCGAGGCTGAACCATAGTGACTTTGAAAATTAGCAAATCTCAGACAGGCAAAGGGAGAAGAAAAGCTCCCTCTTTCTTCATTGATAGAATAATCCTGATACACGGTTGAAGGAGAATAATCCTTTTCGGACTTATTCAAGGTTACGAAAAACACATCCAGCCTTTTTTCAGCTAGGTAGAGAACTCCTCCCTTCTCGGAATGAGCTCCTCTTCCGTATGTTTTCCCAGAGCCACTAACGCCTCATGAGCAGTTCCACCAGATAGTCTCTCCTCGAACCCCAATGTATTTTCAGCAATATTCGGCAGAATTCTATAGATAGAGCATCCAAATGGTTCAAAATGAATAATATCTTATTAAACGTCCAAATGGAGTTAGACTCCTTAGAAGCTATAAAACAGGTTGTCTTGTGTGGAGAAAGTATCTCTATAATTTCTCGACTGGCTATCCATCAGGAAATTGAACAAGGTAAATTGGATAACTCTACACAGCATCCATAAACATATGCTACCTAGCATACCAATACGAAACAACCAGTTTCCAATATTAAAAATTAACAAAATAGAAAACACTATTGTTGTAACAGAAAAAAATAACTTGCAATTGAAAGTGGTAATCTCTTATTTAACTCTAGTGTCATAAATTGCACCTCGCTTTATATAGATTTGCTTCACAGTATCCTGCTGATGGTGACCAGTATACGAATGATGCGAATTAAACGCCAACTACATCTATAGGAATTGCTTCACCATTCTTGAAAACTTTGATAGTTTCAAAGATCTGTTTCGATAGTGGTATGAGTGTATCTTTATCCAGATAGACAACATGCCTTAGTGCCTCCGCAAGCTTCTTTGAGATATAAGTTTTTCCACTCGCCGGTGGTGAGGTTACTAAAATTAGTTTCTTTATAATAATCTCCTCCTAATAGCAACCATCACATCTTTCTGCAAACCCGTTCCAATGCTATAGATTATGAACGATTTGATTTAATTTTTTAGCAATTTCATTCATGTGGGTATCATCTGTACCACAGCAACCCCCAAAAATTTTAAATTTAAAGTCTTTATAAAGTTCTAACATATCGTTTGACAAATCAGCAGCATCTGAAGCTTTCAAATCATAACGATTGTCAAGTTCTTCTGGTGATAGAGGAGAAGTATTCGCTTGTATCCCCCTAAACCGTTTTTCTACTATAGCCGTTTGATTATAAGTTTGAGATAACGCTTTAGCAACTACCTTAGGGTGAACACAATTTGTCATATAGCAAAGAGGTTTACGGTTTGTCACATTATCAATTGCTCTTATAGCTTCATGAATTGTTGTACCGTCTATTAATTTACCATCATTTCTTATCATAAAGCTAATAATATAAGGTAGACCTGTGTTCCCCATTGCACTTGCCATACCTATAGCTTCCGACAAAGCCGGCATAATACCTGCATATAAAAAGTCAGCTTTAGCTTCCGCAAACAATGAAGATTGCCACGAATGAAATTCAAATGCTTCTTCTTTAGACAAAACATCAGTTGCTTTATAAGCATCACCCTTGCACCCCATAAGACCACCAATATACACATTGGAAGGAAGGTCCTGTTTTATTTTCACGTAAGAATGAAACATTGTCATTGATAATACTCTCATTATATTTAGATTGTGTAACACGTTCTTTATTTGCCCTGCGAGTTGGTGTTGTTAGCATAATCGGCAAATGATAATCCTGAGATATCTTTATGTATTGATGAAATAATTCGTTGAGTGCTTGTTTATATTTTTCATTGTATATATGACCAGCAAGAGCAATAACTTCGTCAAAAGGAATATCATATTCTCTTTTTAAACGCTCACCCAATGCTCCCTCCATCAAAATAAAAGGAGAATTATTATAGCAACTTTCAAAATCCATTTTTACCTCCTTTGATGCATATTCTCCTACAAATGCGTCACAGCATATAGATAATGTGGACCATGCAGTTTATACAGAGTATCCTGCGCTTAACCAGAATGATACGACATATTTATATATCCGCCAATATATTAACCCTTAATTTTTTTAGCAAACAACCAAGCAAATACTCAATGATGCTTGAAGACCAAGATAGCGTAATACACATTACCCCATAAAGAAGCTCATGTGAACCTACATGCACGAAATATTTAAGCCCATAAGTTGGAGCCAAGGATAGTATTAGTACGGGTATAACTAAAATTGCTAGTTTGCCCATAGGTGACATAAAAAAAGCAAGTAGATATATTGCACCACTGATTCCCCAATAGAATGATGTAAATTTCATAAAACTCTTTCTCTTCATATATCCCATAACCATTCCGTAGAATAACCAAACTATTAAAAAGACTCCTGCTACTACTGCAGTACTAAATGTGGGTATATTTCCCATGAAAAATACATTGAGATTTGAGCTGAAAATTAGAAGTATTAAAATCGTCATCAACGGTATATTTCCTTTATTTTACTAATAAGAAAATTTGATTATAACTTTATAAAAATTAACAAAACAAAAAGGTTATTTATCCATTGATGACGAATAATGTTAATTGTGATTTAAGGAGGCTGTGTGTATGGGTGGTAACCCAATAGCGTTTGATCCAAGTTTTGGTTTAGGTATTTTAGCTTCTTTACTTTTTCCCATTTTATTTGCTTTATTAGTAGTTTACTTTATGGTAAGTGCTATACGGTTCTTTAAGCATAAAATAGCAACTGATAAAGTGTTATTACAGAAGTTAGACGAACTTATTAAGTTGCAGCAAAAACCTTAGAACACAGAAGAAGACCTCTCACATTTTAGGCCTTTCGTCGAAAAATGTCGGCTTCCTTTTATTTCTGACTTATCAAAGTGATTTTGTGTATTGTAATCGATATTCTTACACCTTAATTCTGTGAGTTGTGTATTACTACTACTCCACCTAGTCCACCGATAACCATTAAAACCAGACCTAAGTCTCGGAAAGTATTAATATACTCCTGTAAAAAAATAACATATGTAGCTGTGTCCATATTACCACCGTGCTGTCTTAAAACATTACTCGCATAATTTTCACCTAAGCCGACACTCTTAATCGTTAACACAATTCCGATTGCTACCGATGCTAAACATAGAAAGAGAATTACTTTTTCCTTCATATAAAATATCTCTCCTAACTCGATGTCCATCTAATCTACCAAATCAAAACAAATACTCAGTGGTTCGAATAACGTTCAGGTGTTTGCGACGCGTCCAACCCGCTTTTTGATATTGGCAAAGTATGCTAAACACCGTGTTCTACGTCGTATCGTGCCCCCAAACTCAGACAGCGCCATGGACGACTGCCTTGAAACTCCCTCTACCCTTTCCATAGTAACTATAAGGTCTCATGTTACTAAATTCTATAGAATTTAAATAACTCCTTCTTAAAGTGTAAACAAATACTACAATTTACTTGATATGGATTAATCTTCGCTTACAATAAACCTCTCCCTATACCCCTAATGAAATTCACTTGCTAATAACAATCCAGGCGCTCAAAACTGGGGATTATTCGGCAGTTCATATGATAAAATAGAAACAATAAATAACGCTCGCAGAATAAAGTCCCCCCATACCCAACCTTTAAATGAATGTCCAGGTTAAGCGGCAGCTAACTTAAAATGCGGCAAGTTAATACGGGTGTTAAGAAGAAATCGGCTAGGTGAATTAAATTGAACAGAAAAGAATTTTCAAATAAAGTGTATGAGATCGTCAAGGATATCCCCCCTGGTAATGTCGCCACCTACGGGATGATTGCCTTTTTATTAGGTTATCCACAACGTTCAAGAATGGTTGGCCAAGCACTGCATCATGCTCCGGATTTTCAGAACATCCCCTGCCATCGGGTTGTGAATTACCAAGGTCGTTTAACTCCAGGATGGACAGATCAAAAGCGACTCCTATCTGACGAAGGTGTCCACTTAAAAGAAAACGGATGCGTGGACTTGAAAAAGTCTCTGTGGGACTTTATTACAACAGCTCATCGATAAACTCCTCCCGCTCCTCTTCCTGGATCCCCAGGAGGATGAGCGCCGTGCCAAGGATGATCCGTCCACAAATAACAAAAGCGCACATACATCTCAAATAATGGCTGTAGATGTCTGTGCGCACGAATATTCCATCTATGCTAATATGTTATCATACTATCGATATCGGCATTCCGAGATCAGCTCAGCCAACAGGACTGTTGACTATTCGTACTATTCCTTGACCACCATCGACAATGACTCTGTCTCCAGTCTTCAGCCTGGCGGTAGCAGTTCCGCACCCTACGACGGCAGGAATACCTAACTCTCTAGCCACAATAGCAGCATGCGATAAAGGTGCACCAATATCAGTTATGATCGCAGCGGCTTTGATGAAAAGCGGGGTCCAGCCCACATTCGTAGTAGATGTTACAAGAATTTCACCGGGCAGAAACGACTTGGTTTCTGCAAAACTTGTCAGAACCCGTACCTTTCCCTCGATTATCCCCGCAGCACCTGCGAAACCTTTAATGACCGTTTTGTCATCCTCAAGGACCAAACTATGGGCTTGAGGATCATAGAAATCCAGCCGTCGATCAACATCTTTCGCCCATTCGAAAGGGTCAAAACGACCTCTGACAAACTGGGGCATGGTTGGCAGAGTCTGATAGCGCTCGTAATTTTGCTTGCGGGCAGCTAAATGGTTAAGCATCTCATCAATGCCCTTGAGCAAATCCGGTACCTCGAAACTGTACAAGAAGAAGACATCCTGGCCGATCTCGGTTAGCTCACCGAGCCTAAGCATAAACATGCGCATTACCCGGAAAGTCTTAACAAACTCTGAGCGCAAGGCTTCCCTCAGCTGAGCTGTCTGCCTTAACTTGGCAAGGTTTTGTTCCAACCATTTCTGTTTTGCCGGATAACGTTGGCCAAACCTTTTTGTAGCCAGCGTGTATTGCTCGTGCTGCTTTTGCAGAAGCTCTTCCACATCAACGCCGGCTTTTTTATATTCGGCAAGCTGCTTATCAAGATAGTCTTGGTCTTCCATTGGATACGGAATCGACATTTCAAACTCGTGCGGGCTACGGTGACCATACTGCGCCAGATACTCCTCGGGACTCAGTTCACCCTTGGTGATTTTCATGAGCCCGATCAGGGGGCCAAGGCTCTCCAACCCTTGATCTCCCCGAAAATTAGACAGCAGAAGATTGGCATCTTCCTCGCCAACCAATTTGATCAGGCGCTTGCGCAAGGTCACCAGGACCGTGCCGCTGGCCCCTCCCAGCCAGACATTCCAAAGCTTGGATACATAGGGCCTTATTTCGTTCAGCCATAGTTCAAGTAGTTGGGTCCGTGAATTCGACTCACTAATCTGCTTGATTACCTCATTGCACCATTGCTGAGTATGCATAAGATAATGGTCTTTGGTTTGTTGAGCCTCTTTGATCCGTCGGGCGCTCTTCTTACCTCTTTGTATCAATTCCTTGAGCAGTGGGATTTTGGCAAACGGATAGAGCGGTACCTCAACCTGATCAGGGATGTTGCCGAAAACATCGCCAATCAATTTTTTACCCCATTTTAAGTTGATCCCAAACTGCGGCATCAGCGACAACAGCATGCTGACATTCGAATAAACCCTGCCGCAGATATTTCCCGACCATAAATAATAGCCGGTAAGCTTTTGGCATTCCAAATCAAGCTCCCGAATCAAGCTCCAGGTGATAGGGGTCATCACGTCCGGTAAAGCCTCTCCGACGTTGTTGTTAGTCCATAAAAAATCTCCGTCACGACTTTCGTTAATCTCGTAGGTATCGTAATTGATTGTGCGCAGGCTGGTAATCGGTCTGGACTGAAGAATAGAGACTTTTCCCTTAGCCACAGCCCATTCAATATCCTGCGGGCCGTCATATTCTTTCTCCAGTTTGAGAGCATATCTAAAGAGTTCACTGGCATGTTTTTTAAACTCCCGTGGACCCTCGTATTTACCCTTCGGTCTGATCAATCTAAAGAGATAAGCGTTTGCTTCTCCGGAGACGAGCTGTTCACCCAAACCATAGACAAAATTACCGGACATACTAATGTGGCTGCCTGTAATTGGATTCGCGGTAAATAAGACCCCGGCAATTTCTGACTGGACCATTAACTGAACTACTACAGCGATCTCGTGTGTTTGCTCGATCCCATGAGCAGAACTATAAACTTTAACTCGTTCGGACTGACTTGAACCGTGAACTGTAGCTATTGCTTCCCGCATCTTTTCTACTTGAACATTGAGGACAGTTTCAAACTCTCCGGCAAAGGAGGCTAAGGCCGAATCTTCGCTTAAGGCAGACGATCTAACCGCAAAGTTCTCCATTCCTTTGAAGTTCTTCTCAAGGTCACATAGGTAGGCTTGAATCTCATCCCAAGCCCTATCTTGTAGCTTTTCCTCTATAAAGGCTGACGGAAAGATGACAAATCCTTCCGGTACAGGGTATCCACCCTGAAACATTCTAGCCAGCATACCGCCTTTTCCGCCAGCAACAGAATATAGTTCAGGAGTCAATTCTTTAAAGTGTTTAACGAAATCTCCTATACAAATCGCTCCCTCATTGTTTTAGCAAAGAGTCCGTGCCGTCGTCTTTACAAAAGGCCATTTCCAGGAACTTAAGATAAACATCCAGTTCCTGGGATATTTCTTCATAAGACACATCATTCAGTTGCTGGGATTTAATCTTGGCAAGTGTTTGAGCGGAGAAACCCTCGATAGTCCAGATCACAATATTGATGACTTTGTTAACCTCAAAATCTTCTTTAAAGTTGGTAACATCAATATCTTTAAAAAGCTTGGCATAGTTATTGGCTAATAAGTGCTTATTATTGGCTTCCAAATCATTTTTAACTTCCGGTGCATCCTCAAGGATGGCAGCATAAAGAAAATTATATAATTCAGGATGCTTATTAATTAACTCGATTTTAAGCCAAGCCATCTGCCTAATTCGTTTAAATAGATCTTTCTCACTTAAATCAATCGTTTCGAAAAATTCTTTCGTAAATATCTCCGAGGTGTAATTATATAAGTACATGAATAAATCCTTTTTGGCGTTAAAATAATGAAATAATAGCCCTTTAGAGATACCGGCCGCTTTGACAATTTCATTGGTAGAAGCATTTTTATAACCTTTTTGAGCAAACTCCTTCATAGCGGCATCTAGAATAGGTTTTTGCTTTTGAGGATTCAGGTCTAGAAATTTTAATGTCATGGTTATTACCTTCTTTTCTGTCCTTGAACATCTTGACCACACTGGTCAAGATCACTATAACATTATTGACCAATGTGGTCAAGATGTTTAAGTTTTACTACTAAGAAGTCTCTTACTTTTCACTTAACATAGAGTGGACTTTAAGTGGTTGTTTATTGTCCTTATTAAAACTTTCCTGATATAGAGATACCCTTGGGAAGTCATGGTTACTTCTCAAGGGTATCTCTTCATTCACATCCAGTTGTATCTCCCGCACTCTTTGGCAGCAGAAGCTGACATGAGCGACCCCGCCTACAGCGATGATATATCTACCGTTGTTCTCCTGCCGAAATCCAGCTATTATCTGCGAGCAAACCATCCTTGGAAATGGTAACCGGCAGTGCCCAGCCTTACTTTCATTTAACATCTTTTCAATATCAACTGGTTGAAGATTTCCTTTAACCGACTTCAATAAGTGTTTCAACAATGATTCTCACCATATTCCACAAGAATCCATTTCCATTGACCTCTATTGCTAACCCCATTACACCCTTTTAAATACATTAAAACATAGCCTATATGCATCATCCAAGGAAACATATTCATTCACACATTAAATGGTAATTGAAAGATAAGCTTTACAAAAACGACCATTAACTCAATGCTTTACGTATAGCTTCGTTTCACAACATTCGCATAAGGATGATCTTCTGTTGCCGTTGAAGCCAAAACTAATTCCCCTGATTGCAGCATAGCTTGTATCCGCTGGAATAACCACCGGTCGCCAACCCCCGGTATTTGGCCCAATGTTTTACCAACCAACTGGGCAACCATGAATTCTCCGTCTGGCATGTAAGCTCGAAGCGCAGAATCATAAAAATCTTTTGGTACGCCAATAAGCCTTCCGTTAATTACTGCACGTAGTGGAGCATTTTCACGCACCAAATCGTTCCAGATATTTGCATAAACTTTGCGTTGCAACTTACTTATAGGTTCCTCATATTTGGTGAAAGCACGGAATGCTTCAGGGTGTATTTCTCCGGTATTGTTATAACTGATAATATAGTTATCCTTCTGAATTTGCTCTGGAATACGCACGACGGAAAGCGAAGACTGGGCATCAACCATCAAACGACACACACAATACAATCCGCACAGTTCCGCCGGATTACTGGCACAGATCCACATACGTACAGATTCCAGCGTAACTTTTGTTTCCTGAAGTCGCATCAGGGTATGCTGATTTATTTCCCATATTTCGTCTGGCACACCAGGAATGTCTGCAAATAGTTTGTCAAGAAACTTTTTATGTGCGTTCATGTCGGTATCCATTTCCGAAATATCGCCAATATCCAGTGCAAGTGTCAACGCTTCCACATCCTTTGAACTTCCTCCCATAGTTGTACCAGACCAATTACACGGTTTCTTTGCTACACACTGTTCTTTTCCTTGTTTCATTGATTTTGCCATTTTTAGTGAACCAGCAGAGCTTTCGCTAAATGCAATTTCAATCATAAAAATTCCTCCATCTTGCTCTTCCTTTCAGATAAATTTAAATCCTCTTCCTGTTGATTAAACGTTACTACAATTTGTTTCACAATTGGTGCTGGCATGCCCTCTGCCAAAAAAACCGCGGCTTTCGCCTCGGTTTTTCATTATCTCCTTTAACAACACATGGTTTAGAGCCGGCTATGATCGAGATTACCAAATTCCATAACCGTTTAGACCACGTCTATTGGGATTTTCATGACAATATTTTCTATATCTACTATATCATATTTAAAATCAATTATTAAGAATAAGAATAAGATTTAGTTGGAGCATTTTCCGAGAGTCTTGACGGCGAAGCCCATGTAAATTTGTGCTCGCATAATAACTTTGGCAGCAGAAGCTGACTCCGACGAGCGTAGTCTTTAAAACCGCTTGGACCAGCAGCAATGCTTTGCTTTGCGACCACTACCGCAGGGGCAGAGGTCATTCCGTCCTACACCTTGCCACC
>JARLHW010000289.1 GCA_031292075.1 Desulfosporosinus sp. | reverse complement strand
CGGGACGCAGTATCACACAGCGCGACGTCTTTACGTAAGCAGCCTACCAAACTTCAGTTCAGGCGACCGACCCCAAACTCGGGGCAATGCAAGTCGAGTGCAAGTCGAGAACCGTCCCCGACTTGCACGAAGACGGTGCACATGGAATGTGCCGTCCCCCCAACCTTCCGTTCCCCGACCCCAGCCCGGGACGCAGTATCACACAGCGCGACGTCTTTACGTAAGCAGCCCAGCAAACTTCCGTTCAGGCAACCGACCCCAAACTCGGGGCAGCGCACAAGGTCCCTTCTCGCCATCCTTGGCTACAGGGACACTCGGCCATCCATGGCCAGCGGATGTGCGCTGCCGGCCATGCGACAAGGATGTCGCTTTGGCCGGGCACCCCGCACTCCGGAGACAGGAGCCTAAACGGTTAGTTTGCTCTGCGTCGTAAGCACCGAGCGCTGGGTGATGCAAGTCCCCTCTAATCTTCCCACCAAGGCCTTGTCCCACTCTCTTTGTTCTCATTCACATTCCTCAAACTCGTCCTGCGGTTCCGATCAGACACTTCGTTCTTAGCCACTTCGTTCTTAGTCACATCATTCCAGCCCACGTCGCTCCAACCGGCGTCACTCCCAACCCACTCCGGCCCCGAAGCTATCAAAGGTTTGGCCTTTCCTGATCCTAAAGATGTCAATTTATCATCTTCGCTATCCCAAGACCACTTCACTTCCGTTGTCTCTTCCGAATCCTTCTTTGCCCAGCGAGGATCATGAAGTTCTCTTTCCGAGCACTCCAACCAATTTGCTGTAGTCGGATAACCCCCTTCCTGAGAATCTTTTTCCTTATTCCAATTAAACTCGCAGCTGGCATGATCCTCAGAGTCCCCACTCGCATAGGACGGCTTAAAATAGGATCGACTCCGCTTTCCCTGCCAAGCGCCTGAAACTACCCCTTTCGTGCCTCCTGCTCCGATCGCACCTGCCACTAAACCGATAGTTGCACCTTCAGCAAGGACTTGGATAAAGCCCCACCCACGAATCGGTAAAAATAAAGCCAGCAAAAGCGTCCCCACCGCAACATAGCCTGCACCGGTAGCCCCGCCCAACCACCACTCACCACTTTCCTTTGCCGTACGGTACCCACCAACAAGACAACTTGCAAACAGCCCGATATCTAACAAGCGTGAGGCGCTCAGGCCCCCTAAACCCATAGCACCCCATACCATTCCTGCAAATAGGGTCAAAACCGTAACCAGCAAGGCCGTGGTGATTCCTCTTAAGAGGTATGTACCCATTTCTAATTCCTCCTTACTTAATTAAATGACCTGCGAGCGCTAAAGATGTTATGGTTTATCTGTCCTCTATTCTATCAATACGTTGAACCTGTCCAATACATTCCGCCTTCATTCCACTATTATCCAACACCACTCTTATTCTTCGAGAATATAGTGTAGCATGACGCATGCAAAGGAGGAGTCCCCATGGATTATGCACGCTATATTGTGCAAGCAGGCGATACAATTTTTAAAATCGCCAAAACTTATAACGTAGAAATGGCGGAAATTATTCAGCTTAATCATTTAAAACATCCTGATCGCATTTATGCCGGTCAAGTTCTGTTGCTCCCCGTGTTGGAAACCCACGAACCCACTCCTGAGGAAGTTCCCGAACCAAACTTTACATATGCCCTATGGCTCTACGAGGCTTATGCAGGTGCTGATTCGGAATTAACTGCCATCACAACTTACCTTTATCAAGCCGTGCTTCTCGACCGTCCGGAATTCGATGCCCTGTTGAGGCCCATCGCTTACGACGAAATACGCCACCTCGAAAAATTAGCTCTCGCCCTACGCTATCTGGGTGTCGATCCCAGGTACGGTTCCTTAAGTAGTGGACATTGGGTTGATTGGCGTTCCAATTTTGTCAATTATACGAGCGAACTTTGTGCACTTCTTGACCTTAACATCGAAGACGAGGCCAAAGCGCATCGAGAATATCTTGAGCTCGCCCAAAGAATACCCATTCCGGAAATTCAATGTATTTTGATGGAAATTGCCGCCGATGAGGAACGTCATTACCATCTATTCTGTCAAGCGAAGCAGCAATACTGCAACGAATGTGCTCCAGCCGCGCCAACACCGTTTACACCAGCGCCAAACTACACCCCGATAGAAGAACCCGAAATTTATCTTGAAATGCCTGAACCGCAAGAGGGAGGAAAAGGTTAATAATTTCTTCTTTTCAGTTGGCATTTGTTCCGTTATACTAGAACTGCGTAATCCACTCCTCAGAGGTCGGATATCTGAGGCTAGTGATCAGAAGATATCAACTGTCGGTGAAATCTGTTAAAGCTCAGAAAAGCCGTTGCGTATACCACGCAACGGCTTTTCTGAGCTTTAAAGAAACTACTTCAGATGGGTAATTCAATATAAGTTTAGCTAACTGATCAAGAGCCTACCTCCACTTATTCTTCCCATCAACAATTGAAAATCTTGTGGTCTGAGAGTCATTGGACTATAGAACACTTAACTATTCTGTGCTTCCACAGATCCTAATAGATTTAAGTATGTAGCTAAAAAATAACATTTAAGAGGAGTTGTTGGATTGAAACCTAATCGAAGCCAATGGGCTGATTTTTCCTTACTATTGGTTACTCTAGTTTGGGGTTCCACCTTCGTCGTCGTCAAATGGGCTATACAGGATCTTCCCCCGTTTCCATTTCTAGCAATTCGCTTCTTTCTTGCATTTATTAGCCTATTGCCTTTTCTCTGGTTTCAAAAAACGCATCTCTCCAAAAAAAGCCTACTCATAGGAGTGGCCTTGGGGGTCTTTCTTTTCTCCGGCTACGCCTGGCAAACAGTAGGCTTGCAGTATACAACCGCATCCAACGCTGGTTTTATAACCGGACTCTCCGTCGTTTTTGTCCCTGCTCTAGTCACCGTAACAACAAGAAAGCTTCCACGTCCCGGCCTACTTCTTGGTATCCTGAGCGCACTGGTTGGCCTTGCTCTGCTCTCTTTAGGTGATCGGTTTCAGCTCAACAAAGGTGACCTCATGGTTCTTGTCTGTGCCTTAAGCTTTGCACTACACATTTTCTTAGTCGGGCGTTATGCCCCTCAGACCAATGCCACAGTTTTGGCCAGTGCACAAATTTTAACTGTAAGCGTTTTAAGCGGTATTTTCTCACTGCTTACACCTCAGCCAGCTATGCACTTTACCTCAACAGTCTGGCTGTCCATACTAATTACTGCCATTCCAGCGACCTCACTAGCTTTCTTTGTTCAAACCAAAATGCAACAATTCACAACTCCCACCCATACCGCCCTCATCTTTTCCATGGAACCCGTATTTTCCGCCATCTCGGCCTTTTTCCTGGCCGGTGAGGTATTAACCTTCAAGGGATTAATTGGTGCTGGATTGGTCTTAGGCGGCATGTTAATTTCTGAGTTTACTGGTTCGGAAAACGAAATACCGTCAGAATGAAAAGAAAGTAGAAGGCTCCGCCTACAAGGAGACTGGTCGGAAAGATCACTCCTTTTCGCCGCAGAGAAAGGTACGGAATCAGCGCGGCCCCCAATGCAAGAAACGCACTCCACAGTGCCAAGGCATCTAATTTCCATGGGGTAAGGGCAATACCAATCGCCGGAATCACTGAACTCTGAAAAACCATAGCACCGGTCAAGTTTCCCATGGCTAACGTGTCTTTGCCACGACGAATCCAAAGGACACTATTAAACTTCTCCGGCAACTCTGTAGCAATTGGCGTAATAATTAAAGAAAGCACAAAGACAGGTATTCCAACAGACTCAGCAATAGGCTGCACAGCATTGACAAAGCCATGGGCCCCAAAAACAATCGCTATTAAGGCTAAAACAATCTGCCCTAAAATCATGGCCAGCGTCGGACTATGAGTGCGCCCTGCTACATAGAGCGGAGCCAAATTTTCGTGCATATGCCCCCCCTTACTCGCACGTAAGGTCTGCAATACATAAATTCCGTACGCTAGGAGAAGGGCCAATGCCGCTCCATCCTTGAGTAGTTGATTAGGCAAAAAGGATGCTAGAATGGCCATTGTATAAACCAAGAGGAAAAATTGCAAATCACGTCGGACGACTTTAGCGTCCAGTAGCAAGGGCAGATTCTTACGACGGAACAATAGTGCTGTAAGCCCCGTAATAAAAAAGGCAAGCGTCGCTAACATGAAGGGGGCACCAAGAATAGCTCCAATCCCAATATCCGAACCCTCTGTGCCCACTCCCCCGCCCAAAAAGGCCATAATAGGAACCATCGTCTCAGGCAAAGCCGTCCCGACAGCCGCGAGAATACTCCCAACAGCTCCAGCTCCAAGCTTTAGCCTTTGTCCCAACCATTCAATCCCATTGGTAAACGCTTCCGCACCAATCAAAATAATACCTAAACTCACAATAAGCAACCCTATATCTTTCAAGCACTCCTCTCCCTTCTTCTTGCATTATCACTTTAAACATCCCGCAAGTCCACCCCGCATTCTAAATATACGAGAATGGGATTTTTTTATGCTTGAGAACTTGGGTTACAACGCTCACTTGCTTGTTCTCGCAGATCAAACTAAGACTCAAGAGCTTGCTTTGGGGAGGGCGAGGTTCCCGGCAAATCAGACCTCCTTGTCTGATTGCCGGCGGAACACGTCCTATGTTCCGCCCCTCCGTATGAAAGCGCTCTTGGGTCATGTTTGATAAGCTGCTCGCTCAAAGAAGATTCGCTTTTGTAAGCACAAAGTTCCAGACTAGGAACTAGGGGAACGAGACAAGGAACTGTCCTCTTGTCCTTCGAAGCAAAGGGACTATTCCATGTCTTTCCTAATTTAAGAGATAAATGGTAAAATGAAGGAATAATACGAACTTTCGGAGAAGTAATTTAAGATTCTGGATGCTCGATGAAAATATAGATCTTAGTCAAGCAAAATTCTATAAAATTTAAACTAGTTTAGTAAAACTTATGGCGGAGGTATGTTGGCTATGAGCATTGAAACGAAAATATTAATCCGTCTGAATGATTTGGACGAGGAAAGTAAACTTAGGGTATTGCAATTAGCAGACACAATCTTAGAGGAAAAAGGGTTACCCCCAGCTAGAGATGTGTTGGAAATTGAAGACATAAAAAATGCTGTACTTACATATTGCACTAAATACCCTATTAAGCACATTGGACTTTTCGGTTCGTACGCTCGCGGCGAAGCTAACGAGGATAGCGATATTGATCTTATTGTTGAATTTGATAATAAAGTAAGTTTAATGAAAGTTATTGGTCTGAAGGCTAGGCTAGAAATAGATTTAAGAAAAAAAGTTGATTTAGTAGAACCTGATAACATCGAAGCAAAGGTTGCAGCTGCGATAGCAAAGGATATGGTAATTTTATATGAGAAGCAATAGAGACCATAACTTACTTAAACAGATTTTCGAAGAAATAACCGACATTGAGTGTTTACAAATGGCATTAGTGAAATCAAGTTCATGCTAAACAAGGAAAAGCAAAAAGCTGTATGCTTATCCTTTCAGAATATTGGCGAATACGTAAAAAATATTTCTGAGGAATTAAAAGATCTATACAGTGATGTTGAATGGGTTGAAATATATGGTTTTAGGAACATCGTAGCCCACGAATATTCGAAAATAAAAATGAGTCAAGTCTGGCAAATGGTTCAGGAAGATTTACCACATTTAAAGTCAGATATTGAAAATATCCTCAGAAATCTTTAGGTTTCAACCGTAAGTAATCGTGAGCGACGCACGTAATACTGTTTTGCATCTAAAGTGTGGAAGCTATTCAACTCCATAGTTTCATTAGTAACCGCTTAAATCCGTTTAGCATTTCCATCGTTTATACGCTGATTAGTATAAGGGACGGTGCACATGAAATGTGCCGTCTCTTTTACAATCCGTTTCTCGACCCCGGCCCGGGATGCAGTGTGACACAGCGCGACGTCTTTACGCAAGAGGGGACGGTTCTTGTTTGCATTATATGCAAACAAGAACCGTCCCCTTGTCCCTCTTCTCTTGTCCTTCTATCTTTAAGACGTTTGCACATGAAATGTGCCGTCTCCCTCAACCGTCATCAGAAAACGAATGCTTGCTTTCTCCTAAGCAGTTCTAACAATACCCGTCCCCCACCGTCCTTCGGCCCTAGCCCGGGACGCAGTGTGACACAGCGCGACGTCTTTACGTAAGCAGCCTAGCAAACTTCCGTTCAAGCGACCGACCCCAGACACGGGGCAGTGCACAAGGTCCCTTCTCGCCATCCTGCATGAAGGTTAATACGTGCGAAGACAGTGTCTTCGGGCTACAGGGACACTCGGCCATCCTTGGCCAGCGGATGTGCACTGCCGGCCATGCGACAAGGATGTCGCTTTGGCCGGGAACCCCGCTCCCCATAGCCGGGAGCTTGAACGGTTAGTTTGCTCTGCGTCGTAAGCACCGAGCGCCGTGTCACGCAAGTCCCAGTACCTCTTCAATAGCCTCATTCAATTCTTTTCCCCCAACTCCCGATTCGGCCGAAAAAGGAAGGATCAACGAAACATCCGGAATATCTAACGCCTTGGCTATAACATTTAAGTGTTTAAGCCACTGGCCACGCGCAATTTTGTCTACTTTCGTCGCCACAACCATGGTTGGAACCTGCATAGTACGCAACCATTGCTGCATTTCAATATCTTCGATGCTCGGAGCATGGCGAATATCCACGATTTGAATCACCGCCCGCAATGTTTCACGCTTTTTCAGATACGCCTCCATCATAGGGCCCCATTGCGCATTAACGGTTTTGGCGACCTTAGCATAGCCATAGCCCGGTAGATCGACAAGAAACCAAGCATCGTTGACACTATAGAAGTTTAGAGTTTGAGTTTTACCCGGAGTATTCCCCGTCCGAGCTAGGTTACGACGCCCCAAAAATTTATTAATCAGAGATGATTTACCCACATTTGACCGCCCAGCCATCGCAATCTCGGGCCACCCACCGACAGGGTACTGTTCATATTTAACCGCAGACGCTACATATTCTGCTTTCCGAATAACTATCAAGACTTCGCCTCATTTCATGAATTTGGGGAAGGAAGTGCGGAAAAAGTGGGGAGGAAGTGTCTTAGCATCCTACGCCGGTAGGTATTCCTTTAGGGATCACGGCTTCGGCGATACTCTCCACTGGAGACTATCGTGATCGACACGCTACATTGCTATTCACTTGGCGCTAAAGCTAAAACGCAAAGCCTCTAGGCTTTCTGCATGTTAACCGTGCGTTTCTTACGCGATGTCGCTTTGGCCCATCCCTATCTTGCATTAATGCAAGTCGAGAACCGTCCCCCGGCTTGCATTCTACCTTTTCGCACAATTTGCATCTAAACCCAGAGGGTCGCGAGAACACGGCGTGAAGCCTTTGCGTGAGCCGTAGCCAAACTTGACTTTAACCCCTCTTTCATCAGCAGGGCGGGAAACACGACGTTTCCCGCTGGCCATGCGACAAGGATGTCGCTTTGGCCAGGTACCCTGCCTCTCGCATCAGGGGTTAAAGCCCTAGTTTGGCACGACGAACGCAGGGCTGAACAAGTGTCTCGCGACCCTCGGCATGCAAGAACCGTCCACGCTTGCATCCCCGATATCTTATAAGCCTAAGAGGGTCGCGAGAACACGGCGTGAAGCCTTTGCGTGAGTCGTAGCCAAACTTGGCTTTAACCCTCTTTCATCAGCAGGGCGGGAAACACGATGTTTCCCGCTGGCCATGCGACAAGGATGTCGCTTTGGCCAAGTACCCTGCCTCTCGCATCAGGGGTTAAAGCCCTAGTTTGGCACGACGAACGCAGGGCTGAACAAGTGTCTCGCGACCCTCGACTTGCAAAAACCGTCTCTTAGCCTATTTCACGACTTCCACACCGGCGCATCGTCCGGCCCCAGATCCGTAACCGGTATCCCCTCCTGAGCAAAATCAGAATGCATCGGAACCGAAACATCTCCCGGCATTTCATCCGAATGAGCCAGCGGCAAAAGAGCAAGTTTCAGCACTTCTTCAATCCGACTCATAAAGTGAAATTCCATCACTTTGCGAACATTTTCCGGCACATCTTCCAGATCCTTGCGATTTTCCTCGGGAAGCAGCACAACTTTAATACCAGCCCGGTGAGCAGCCAAAACTTTTTCCTTCACACCACCGATGGGCAAAACGTTACCGCGCAAGGTTATTTCACCAGTCATAGCAAGATCTGAACGTACAGAGCGCTTGGACAAGGCAGAGGCCATCGCCGTGGCCATCGTAACACCAGCCGAAGGACCATCTTTGGGAATAGCACCTTCCGGAACGTGAATGTGCAGGTCCGTTCGGTCATAAAAATCTTCTTCAACTCCAAGTTCAAGCGCATAAGCCCGAATAAAGGTCCAAGCCGCTTGAGCAGATTCTTTCATGACGTCCCCCAATTGACCTGTTAACGTCAACCTGCCTTTACCCGGCAAGGGGGTTACTTCAACCGTTAAAACGACTCCACCGACTTCCGTAAACGCAAGTCCCGTTACTGCCCCGATTTCCGGAGCCTTCGCCGCCACTTGAAAATGATAACGAGGTGCACCTAGAGCAGTCTCTAAATCCTCATTTGTCAAGGTATGCGGTTCCCATTCCTTTTTCACCCAGCGTATGGCTATTTTGCGACAAAGATTAGCCACTTGCCGTTCGAGATTCCGTACTCCAGATTCCTTCGTATACCCTTGAACCAGCTTGAGAAGAACCTCCTCATCCATTTCTACGACTTCTGGTTTTAGTCCATGAGATTCCATCTGCTTGGGTACGAGGTAACGCTTGGCGATATTTACCTTTTCATCTTCTGTATACCCACTGAGCGTAATAACCTCCATCCGATCTAAGAGCGGACGGGGAATAGTATGCAAGGTATTAGCCGTCAGCACAAACAGCGTTTGAGATAGATCAAAAGGGACTTCCAAGTAGTGATCCGTGAAGGTTGAGTTTTGCTCAGGATCCAGCACCTCAAGGAGTGCTGAAGCCGGATCCCCACGGAAATCTGACGTCATCTTATCAATCTCATCCAAGAGGAACACCGAATTACGTGTGCCTGCCGTCCGAACCCCCTGAATAATCCGTCCCGGTAACGCCCCAATATAAGTGCGCCGATGTCCCCGGATCTCAGCCTCATCACGCAACCCGCCCAAAGACATGCGCACGAATTTGCGATCCAAAGCCCGAGCAATCGATTTGGCTAAAGACGTCTTGCCGACCCCCGGCGGGCCAACTAAGCAAAGAATCGGACTTTTCATTTTAGGTGTCAGTTTCCGGATCGCCAAGAACTCAAGTATCCGCTCCTTAATTTTCTCCAGCCCGTAGTGATCTTCGTTTAAAATATCCTCGGCCTTTTTCAAATCAATTTTGTCCTTAGTTGACTTCCCCCACGGAAGTGCGAGAAGCCAGTCTAGATAAGTGCGCACGACGGTGCCTTCAGCGGAAGACGGTGGCATTTTTTCAAGACGGTCAATTTCTTTGAGCGCTTTTTGCTCGACTGTTTTGGGAAACTTAGCTTTGGCAACCTTTTCTTTGTATTCCTCAGCTTCAGCCTGACGCTCATCTTTATCGCCAAGTTCTTTCTGGATTGCCTTCATCTGTTCCCGTAAATAGTATTCCTTTTGGGCTTTATCCATCTGCTTACGCACTCGTTGACCAATGCGTCGTTCCAATTCCATGATCTCAATTTCGCGCATTATGAGTTCTGTCAAACGTTCCAAACGTGCCTCAACCGCTATAGCTTCCAAGATCGTTTGCTTATCCGGTACTTTAAGACTAAGATGCGAAGCCACGATATCGGCCAACTGACCCGGTTCCTCTACCGCTAAGAGCGTTCCCAAGGTTTCGACGGGAACACGTTTACCTAGTTTGGCATATTCCTCAAACTGATGGGTCATACCCCGTATTAAGGTTTCTATTTCCGGCGTGCGTGTTTTCTTTTCCTCTGGTAATTCTTCAACACGCACCTTAAAATACCGTTGCTGCTCCAGGAATTCAAGTACGCGACCCCGCGAAACCCCTTCAACTAAGACACGCATGGTGCCCCCTGGAAGTTTCAGGAGTTGCTTGATTTCAGCTATCGTACCCATTTCGTACAGATCGTCTGGATTCGGTGAATCAATCTCAGTCTCCTTTTGTGAGGCTAAAAGAATAATTCGGTCCCCGAGCATAGCCTCCTCAATCGCAGCCATCGAACGTTCTCTACCAACATCCAAATGAATAACCATATACGGGAAAACTAAGATTCCACGTAACGGCAGTAATGGTAATTCGCGTTCTTTCATCACTAATATCCCCCCTATTGAAAAATAAACAAAAATCCGGCGGCTTGCACCAAACCCTTATGCTCAGTCGTAAAAAAGACACACTAGAGCTAGTGTGCCAAACTTATCATGAACTATTCTAACATGTTTTGCCCCGTTCAGGCAAATTAGCGACTACGGTGGTTGCTACCTTGTTGACTGCAAAATCCAAACGGCTCAAAACTTCCTCAAGAGGAGGACGCAGTTCTACTTTTTCCAGTTTAATTTCCAAAGCCATCGAAAGCTCTAGAACTTGAGTGAGCTCTTCAACTGGTATAATCTCAATCTCACCGTTAAATTCCGCAAAGCGTTCCTGCCAGTTTTCTTTGGGAATCAGAACCCGTTTGCACCCGGCTTGCTTGGCCGCTTCGATCTTAGCCGCAACGCCGCCCACGGGTTTAACGCGTCCGCGGATGGAAAGTTCCCCAGTCATCGCTAGATAATTATCCACTTTTTGCTGACGAATCGCCGAGATAATTGCCGTAGCAATCGCAATGCCAGCAGATGGTCCATCAACTGGGGCGCCGCCCGGGAAATTCACATGAATGTCAAAATTCCGAGGTTCGATCCCGCTTTGCCGCCTTAAGACAGTCAAAACATTTTCGACAGAACTGCGGGCCATACTCTTACGGCGGGTTTTCTTCCCACCACTCCCTTGCTCTTCTTCCTCAACAATTCCTGTCACTAAGAGTTCACCTGTACCCGCAGGAACCGGAAGGGCGGTCACTTCTAACTCCAAAAGCATACCCATATTTGGCCCGTACACAGCCAGACCATTAACCAACCCCATACTGGGTTCTGCCGGCACTTTTCTATCGGGTCGAGGTGCATACTGCCCGGTTGCTACGACCCACTCTACAATATCTACACCAACCTGAGGTAACTGATCCGTTAAAGCGACTCCAGCCGCTAACTGAACCATATTGACGGCCTCACGGCCATTAGCAGCAAATCGTTTGATGACCTCAATTGCAGCCGAGGTAATAGGCATTTCCATCTTTTCAGCAGCTACTCGAGCGATTTCCGAGATTTCATCCGGAAGCAGACCTCGGAAATAGACCTCCATGCACCGAGAACGGATCGCCGGCGGAATTTCTTCAGGACTGCGAGTCGTCGCCCCCACGAGGCGGAAATCAGCGGGAAGACCGTTTTGAAAAATATCATGAATATGTTGTGGAATATTGGGATCTTCAGAACTATAATAAGCACTTTCGAGAGTCACTTTGCGATCCTCTAAGACTTTTAATAGCTTGTTAATCTGGATTGGATGAAGCTCTCCAATCTCATCGATAAATAGAATCCCGCCGTGTGCTTTAGTGACTGCCCCTTGTTTTGGTTGGGGAATTCCCGCCAAGCCCATAGCTCCAGCCCCTTGGTAAATCGGATCATGGACTGAACCAATCAAGGGATCAGCGATTCCTCGCTCATCAAAACGTGCTGTCGCTCCATCGATTTCGGTAAATTGGGCGTTCTCCTTGAACGGGGAAAGGGCATTTTTCTTGGCTTCTTCCAAGATTAGTCGAGCTGCAGCAGTTTTGCCAACACCGGGAGATCCATAAATCAGCACATGCTGTGGGTTCGGACCGCATAAGGCAGCTCGTAAGGCTTTGATCCCCTCTTTTTGCCCGATAATCTCATCAAAATGAACCGGACGAGTTCTTTCGGACAAAGGAGTTGTTAAAGCAATCTTGCGCAATTTTTGTAATTTTTCAAGTTCCTTACGTGACTCTCGTTCTATCGAGGTTTTGTTTCCTTGTTGGGACCTAAGCATTCCCCAAAAATATAATCCGATAACAACGGCGAAAAACAATTGAACTACCATAACAACCCCGCCGAGTCCATTCATATCTTTTTTCCTCCCTGTCCTGCACAATCTAACTAGTGTTAGTATTGCCACAAGGTGGAAATTAAAACCTAACAAATGACAAGGTTCAGCAGGATTTATTTCATTTATCGTTATGCGGCAGACGAGGTTAATACGTTTAGGTTTAATACATTTGTGTTTAATATACGTTCATAAAATAAATGACACCAGAGAAGCTCTCCAGCAACTCCGGTGTCATTTATCGTCGAGGCTACTACTTCATACGGAGCGTTAAATAAACTCCATATGAAGCATAGCGAACTCAACCGAAAGTCTAGACAAGTTATTCGTCATTCTTTCTACGGACTTCGTGGTTCGAACCACGAACTACGAACATCGAACCACGATTATGCTGACTCTTCCTTCTTGCCTTTTTTAAGTTTATCAGCCATAACTAGCAGCGGATCCTCTTTCTTCATAACCACTTCCTGGGTGATGACACATTTTGTAACATCACTTCGTGACGGTAAATCATACATCACGTTGAGCATGAGTTCCTCCACAATCGCCCTCAGTCCACGGGCCCCAGTATTCCGACGAATCGCTTCGGTGGCGATCGATTCAAGCGCAGTATCTTTGAACTCCAAAGTTACACCATCAAGCTCCATCAGCTTTTGATATTGCTTAACCAAGGCATTCTTGGGTTCCGTCAGGATACGGACCAACGCAGCTTCATCCAACGCCTCAAGGGTTACAATCACCGGTAACCGTCCTACAAACTCGGGGATCAGCCCAAATTTTTGCAGGTCTGCCGGCAAAATATCTTTCAAAACTTCGCCGAGCTTCCGATCACTTTTGTTTTGAATCGTGGCGCCAAAGCCCATCGTCTTTTGTCCTGACCGGTTTTGAATAATTTTCTCAATCCCGTCAAACGCTCCGCCGACAATAAACAAAATATTGGTGGTATCTAATTGAATAAATTCTTGGTGAGGATGTTTACGACCACCTTGCGGAGGCACGCTAGCAACCGTTCCTTCCAGAATCTTCAACAAGGCCTGTTGGACCCCTTCGCCAGATACATCCCGTGTGATCGAGGGATTTTCGGATTTACGGGCAATCTTGTCAATCTCGTCGATATAGATAATACCCTTTTCTGCTTTTTCCACATCATAATCAGCAGCCTGAATCAATTTGAGGAGGATATTCTCTACGTCTTCACCAACATAACCTGCTTCTGTGAGCGAAGTGGCATCCGCAATAGCAAAGGGAACATTCAGAACTTTAGCTAGAGTCGAGGCCAGCAAAGTCTTTCCTGAACCAGTGGGCCCCAGCATAATGATGTTTGATTTTTGCAATTCAACATCATCAATTTTCATGCCCATGTTAATCCGTTTGTAATGATTGTATACTGCCACGGAAAGTGCTTTTTTCGCCGGTTCTTGACCAATAACATATTGATCAATAATCGCACGAATCTCTTTTGGTTTCAGTATATCCCCGATTTCAACACCTAGGTCGTCAGTCAGCTCTTCTTCAATAATCTCATTGCAGAGTTCAATACATTCATCACAAATGTAGACGCCCGGACCGGCAACCAATTTCTTGACCTGCTCCTGAGTCTTACCGCAAAATGAACACTTTAGTTGATTTTTGTCATCAGTGTACTTTGCCATCCTCTCACCTCTATACCTCAGAATTTCCCCCCAAAGCGTTAATCTTATGCGTTCTGCTCTACTAAAAAGTTGACCGTCTTCTCACTGATCAAACTTTGTTTATAGAACCCAAGCTCCCCACGCGCAATGAGGGTCTGTTTGAGCAATTGAGCATCTTGTTTATATTGCTCACTAAGTTTTTTAATCTCTTCGTTTACTTCGTCTTCTGTGACCTCAATTCCTTCTGCCTTGGCAATAGCTTCTAAAACTAAATCAGTTTTGACACTTTCCACAGCTTGAGGGCGTAAACGTTCCTGCATAATTTCTTCACTCGAGCTAGTATATTGATAATACTGTTCAATTGTCATTCCCTGCTGAGTAAGATTACGACTTAAATCGTCTACTAACACTTTGATCCTTTCATTAACCATAACGTCGGGAATTTCGATGCTGGCATTGTCAACCACTTTTGTGACGATCGCCTTAAGCTGATTTGTTTTAGCCTCTGCTTCGCCCTGCTTTAATAATTTATTCCGCAAGTCGGTTTTCAATTCATCAAGAGTGTCAAATTCACTGACATCTTTGGCAAATTCATCATCAAGTGCTGAATATTCCTTGCGTTGGATTTTCTTAATGTCTGTTTTAAAGACAGCCTTCTGCCCTGCGAGCTCTGAACTATGATATTCATCAGGGAAGGTAACGTTGACATCAACATGTTGTCCAACTTCTGCCCCGATTAAACCTTCTTCAAAACCAGGAATAAAGGTACCTGAACCAATCACTAGTTCATAGTCTGCTGATTTTCCACCAGCGAAAGGAACTCCATCTTTCAAGCCTTCAAAGTCAATGGTTACAGTATCCTCGTTTTCCACTGTACCAACTTCAAGCGTAATCAGACGGGCATGTTGTTGCCGCTTGCTTTCCATTTCCTTGGCAACTTGCTCGTCCGTGACGATCGTCGCATCTTGTTCAATATGAAGACCTTTATAGTCTCCCAGCTCAACCTCAGGTTTGACGCTCACTTTCGCTTTGAAAATAAGGTCTTTTCCCTCTTCGATCTGTACCAAGTCAACTTCAGGACGATCTACTGGCTCGATGCCGCTTTCTACAACCGCTTCTGCATAGGCAGGCCCAATCAATTGATCCAAAGCTTCATCATAAAGGGCTGATTTCCCCAGATGAAGTTCGACCATACGTCGAGGAGCTTTACCTTTACGAAACCCAGGAACATTAACCTTCTTAGCCAAACTCTTCGCAGCCTGATCCACCGCAACGACAAACTTTTCCGCGTCAACGGTCACCTCTAATGCGACAATATTTTTTTCTGCTTTTTCAACTGAAACTGACATATATTTCTCCCCCTTAAAACACTATTTACTCTATGTGCAAGGCAGCTGTGGGATACCTCGATAGTCTTGCCGATTATTCGAGACTGCAAACCCCTACTTAAGCCATATACATCTCATTAAAGGGGGAACATTTCGTTCCCCCTTGTACAGGTCAACATTGCATTGACAACCATTAAGGGCTAATCTAACAAATTTGCTAACCAATTATACCAGACTTACTCTCCGTAATCAAATTGCAAAAGTTTCTCTCTGCTAATCCATACTAACATCGTCTTATTTCCGAGGCGCTCATTTTTGCGGTTTTTTCCGGCAGGATGATAAACACGCATAATCATTTTCTGCAGCCTGGCAATCCCTCGACTTTTCCAGGTGTTGGGCAAATCCTGTACCGAAAACCCAAAACTTTTAACTGCACGGTGAAATAATGTCTCAGCCACAAATACCTTTATGTTGTCATAGGTCTCGTCTTCCGCCACATACCGGACCAGATCCGGCAAAGATTCGCGGATTTGGTGCAAGGCCTTAAGCGCAGTTTTCTGCATATCTCGCCCCTTAGCTTGCAACCGAATATTGTCGAGATGAATTTCCGCCACAAGGTCTCCTTTGGCGGCCAACAGCTTCCCATCCTCGGCATAAAGGTTGGGTCCGTCATACGTGCTTTTCTCTAAACGAAAGATATTCGTGGTATTTATTCGTTCGACACGGTGACACCTCGCATAGTAATGCTCCCACATTTCCCAGACCCGAAACAGAACTCTTTGCCCTATCAACCAATCTGGAAATTCTAAAGGAACTAAGGGCAGCTTCTGATCTCGGACAATCTGAACACACAACTGCTCCAAGGCTAAAATAGAATTTTCCCGAGCACCGAATTCTCCGCCGCAGTCATGCAAAACCACGATCGTTCCTTCATTGGCACTCTTAAGAATCCGCTCCGTGATTTCCTCCGCCGAGCGCCGCGCCTCCCAGTCATGCCCTTCGGCATTCCATAACACAGCTCGCATCTTATGTTGCTTCAGCCACCACCAGGTCATCAGGTTAAATGTCCCCCAAGGTGGGCGCATCCAGGATATTTTACTCTCTGTAAGCTGTTCCAGAATCCGGACGCTTTCCGACCATTCCCGCGAAGTCCTCCAGGGAGAGGTAAACCAAGCATACCGATGGTTGAGCGAGTGCACCCCGATTTGATGCCCTTCAGCTTGCATTTGCTGAATCAGCTCCGGATACTTTTTCGCCCTTTCTGCAACGACAAAGAAGGTAGCACAGACCTGATACCTTTTTAAGATCTTCAGAATTCGCGGGGTAAAGACCGGATCAGGCCCGTCATCAAAAGTAAGCGCCACACCCGGACTATATTGGCGTTTCCAACTCCCAATTCCCAGGCGGTGTAAAAACAAATCGGGAATGACTGTATATAAAGCCACTACCCCCAGAACAAAACTCAAAAGCACATAACCCAAATCCATTACTAAACAATCCTTTGCGTGTTCTGACGCTTTTCCAAAAGCTGCAACATACCCTCAACCGCTTGTTCGGCAGCCCGACCGTGTACCGCAATGCCGGCTGCCCGACGCATCCGCTCCAAGTCCTTCGGGTGTTTCAGAAGAGCAAAAATTATTTTTTCTAATTCTTCTTCGTTCCTCGCCGCTCTGCCTGCTCCAATACCTTCCAGATAGATGGCATTTTCCTCTTCCTGTCCGGGAATCGGCCTAAAAATAACTAAAGGCAACCGTTTCGTCAAGGCCTCAGAGACTGTTAAGCCACCAGCCTTGGTAATAATCATATCAGCGGCGCTCATCAATTCCTCAACGTTTTTTACATAGCCAAAACGCGCTACCGGGTTTTTCCCTTCCTCAATCAAATGGTCGAGAGCTTTATAAAGTTTCTCATCTTGTCCACAAACAAAAATAGTTTGCACGGGCAAAGATGTCTCCGCTAAAATTTTACAGATCCATTTCGCCCCACCTAGAACGCCATATGCTCCTCCCATGACTAAGACCGTCGGCAGATGAGGTCTCAAATCGAGTTTCTTCAATATTTCCTGCCGATCCAATTCCCATTCGAATTTAGGGCTGACCGGAATCCCCGTAATTCGAATCGAGCTAGGATTAATCCCTCGTGCCACCAACCCCTCGTAAACACTTTCACACCCTACAATATAAAGGTCAACCCCGGGGTGGATCCATTGGCTGTGTACCGCATAGTCCGTCACAATAGTAATCAGAGGAACATTCAAAATCCCTTCCAGCCTCTGTTGCGCCAAAACCCCCGCCACCGTCGGATAGGTACAAATCACGAGATTTGGTTGTAACACCTGAATTAACTTCACAAATTCGCGACGCCCTAAGCCATTCAAAAAACGTTGAAACACAGAACCAGGGGGAATTTTCGACGTGCGATAGTAAAATTTTCCCCACAGTTTTGGCGTATATTTAATCAGTTCAATATAGGTGCTCTTAATAACAGCATTAAACGTTTTACTAAGAAACGCCCCAAAGTCCAAATGTGTAATTTTAGCGTTGGGCTCCTTAGAACGTAACGCTTCAATAACTGCTTCAGCTGCTCGTACATGCCCTGCGCCAAACGAAGCTGAAAAGATCAACACATTTAACTGCTCCACTCACTAACCCCCTTGATAAAATTCCACCCTCCAAAGAGTATAAAGATACCGTGCTAGATCTGTTTAACCACTATTATAGCGTGAAATAGGTAATTCGCCAAATTTTGGGGATAACTCTCATTTTAACGGGGTAAAATAACCTTCAAAAGGCAACTCAAGTTGTTTAAGAAAGGAGAACGAATATGATCATCGTAGTGATCAGAACCCTTATATTATACACACTGGTTATCGTTGCCCTTCGTTTGATGGGCAAAAGAGAAATCGGTCAATTACAGCCTTTCGAGCTAGTCGTGATCATCATGATATCCGAACTTGCAGCGATACCCAGCGAGAATGTCGGTATACCGCTCCTCAGTGGCATCATTCCCATCCTTGTTCTTCTCTTAACAAGTTTAACGTTAGCTTGGGTTTCCTTAAAAAGCGAAACAGCTCGGACAATTATTTGTGGTTCGCCGAGTATTCTTATCCAACGAGGCAAAATCTTAGAAGGAGAACTGCGAAAAAATCGTTACAACCTAACCGACCTCCTTGAAGAACTGCGCATCAAAAATGTCCCGAACATCGCTGACGTCGAGTTTGCTGTCCTAGAAACCAACGGGCAATTGAGCGTTTTCCCAAAATCACAGAAAAGGCCAACCATTCCGGAAGACTTTCATATAACAACCCAATTCGAAGGCTTACCGTTAACCCTGATCATGGACGGTAAACTTAATAGTACTAATTTGCAACAAAGCAATAAAGACCTTACCTGGTTAAAAGAGGAACTCCGGAAGCAATCAATTAACGAGATCGAAAAGGTCTTTTTAGCAAGCCTTGATTCTTCCGGAACACTCTTTGTGCAGGCAAAGCAGTAATTAACCTAACAGCTGAAGAGAGCGAGGTGGAACCTGTTGCGCACCGTGCCCACAATTATCATCATTGTCGTTTTGTTATTAGGGGGTTCTTGGACAACCTATCGGTATCTCCAGACAACAACCCTGGCTTTGGGGACTCAGCTTGAGTCCGTCGAACAATCAATCTCCGCCCAAAAATGGAAGACCGCCCAAAAGGATTTGAACACTGCCCAACAACGTTGGAATCAAAACAAAACCTGGTGGACCGTTCTCCTCGATCATCAAGAGATCGACAACATCGACATCAGCATGACGCGGTTAGAAAAATATCTTAAAACTCAAGATATTTCACTTTCTCTCGGAGAAGTATCCACATTGAAGCTCCAGATCGATCATATTTCCGATACGGAGAAGCTTAATTTGCAAAACATCCTGTAGACTTAAAGTTAAAACGCTCTATCATCTCAAAGGCTTTCCCGGTAAAACTGGCGTTTGACAGCTAAAAAACTGTAACCCTTGGTACACAAGGGTTACAGGAGGTATCAAAAGGACGCGCTACTACATTTCCCTGTTTGTGGAAGCTGTTACAATTCCTATGACAATATAAAATTTCTGAAACCATTGTACCATAAGGGTTTCAGATCTTAAAGGTAATAAACGGAAGAGTGCGGCACTACTTTACTTTATCCATTTTCTCACTAATAGTGAAAATAGCGGTTGAAGCTTTATCCTTTACTTTCCTAGAACTACTTTATTAATAAAAGCTCCATCACCATAGAAATATGCTATTCTATGAACCACATACCAATTATTTGTAATTACGTTTAATTTTATATCCTCTGTAGGAAAATCCATTGGAATTGAATTAAAAACATTTTCATAGAAGATCCCTCCACCCCACAATTTACTTGGATAATTATTTGCAATGTCTTTGCTTATTTTATAAAAAATATCATACAAATTATTACTATTACTACCTATACATGACTTCCACTGATCATAATCATCTGGATTTATTACTCCAACATCTATAACGTCATAATCAGTATTAACAGTTGATTTTGATTTCCATTTTATCCTTATTGAGGTCCCATTATCTGTAATGGTTCCATACTTACTATTTAGATAATTTACAAAATCTGAATCAGTCATTTTATTAGCGTTTAGATCTTTTAAAGTCAAATTTTGATTTGACGCAAGTATTGTCTTATATGTATTAATTGGTATGGCAAAATTCAAATTTTCTCCACTCCTCATTCCCGCTGAGGTAATACCTATTACTTGAGCTTGTTCATTTACCAGGACCCCACCGCTACTACCCGGCGAAATTGGAACGGAAATTTGAATGTAATTCATCCCATTAATCTGTCTGTTTTTTGTACTTATCAGTCCGTCAGAAATTGTATCATTCAACCCTAATGGATTTCCTATAGCGAATACCTTATCCCCAGTACTTACATTATCCGAGTCTCCTAATATTACAGGACTTAATCCCGTTGCGTTTATCTTTAATTCCGCAATATCATTATTTGAGTCATAACCTAATACATTTTCCACATCATAAACTTGCCCATTTGAAAGTGTAACTTTAGCACTATACGCACCTTGAATTACATGATAATTTGTCCCTATTTTACCATTTGCATCACAAATGAACCCACTAGCTACACCGTTTTCGTTGCCATCTTGATCAAAAGTTTCAATATTTACAATCGATGGATTTAACACATTAGCTATTTGGCTAGGAGTATAAGTTCCTGTACTATTATTGTTACTACCTTCGCTAACTAATTCTTGCATTAGATTATCAGAAACTACACCTGTTCCTCCAAAAACATAAATGTTATTTTCATTTGGAAAAAGTTGTTGATAATAGTTCTTTGTATCCGTAGCAGTAACACTATTTACAAGAATTATTGGTTCAGATATTTTAGAAGCGTAAGCTGCTCCAGTTAAAGCATCAGCAAATCCCTCACCACTTGCTATACAAACGCTACCAGCATTAAAGTTGCTATCGAATTCCTTGTTTATTGCAATATTCCGTTCATATTTGTCTGACCCTACAATTCTTTCAGGATTAGGAAATTGATTACACACGCTATCTTCAATAATACTTGAATCTCCTAATACATAGGTTTTATTAATATTCAATGTAGAAATATAATTCTTGACTGAATCTGGTAAGTATCCTGCTGGCACTAAAATGATTGGAATTTGTTTCATTCCTGCAATTGGGGCAATTGATAGGGCATCTGGGTAATCTTCACCTGTAGTAACGATTAGCTCTGAGGGTGAAGTTATTTGTTGAGCAATCTTAACTGATGTTTCATATCTATCTTGACCCGCAATACGAATTGGCGTTATTCCCATTGATTGTAATTCAGAGTCAATGGACGTAGGTATAACTCCTGTCCCACCAATTATAAAGACATTCTTAACTTGTAAAGTCGTTAAGGTTTGCTTTGTAACATCTGGTAAGCTACTGCCACTTGTTAATAATATTGGAGCATTATACTTTTTCGCTAAGACTACCGCAGATAAAGCATCAGGGAAATTTTCTCCATAGGCTAATACCGCATAATCAGATTGTGTCCATCCTTGTTTTGCAATAGCTGTTGCAGTTACATATCTGTCTGTACCTGCTAATCTAGTTATTGTCGGTGATGTGCTGGCAAAGGTTAAGGCAGGAAAGGACAACGTAAAAATAATGGTTATAAGTAAAAGTAAACTTGCAATTCTATTCTTCAATGACATAAAACCTTCCACCCCCTCATTTATTTTACTACTTTACTATATCACCTACTAACGACACTTTTTGTCACAAATAGTCATATGGATAATTTTAACCAATTACGATTTGTAGTTGGCAAGCACTACGCATAAATTACTACTTAACTGTACCTTATAATTGCTAAACACAACGCTAGTACAATAAAATTCTATACGATTACCACTCAAACAGCTTAGAATGCCCTTATCGTGACTCTCATGCTATTCGATACCTCCTCGACAGAATGCTTATTTATATGGTTTTGCTAGCTTTTAGTTCCATATTTTGAATAGAATAATCCATTATATCCTTGATTCCCGTGAAAAATTATACCTACATTAATAAACCCTGATTTTACAGGCATTTTGGTGTTTTTGTAGGTATAAAAATTATACCTACAAATTGAATTACAATCATTATTTTTGTGACTATTCAGGTACTCAGTTAAT
>JARLHW010000288.1 GCA_031292075.1 Desulfosporosinus sp. | reverse complement strand
GTTTTCGAATCCATTCGATCTCTTTTTCAGTAAGTAGTCGTCCTTGAATCGTTATTTCCATCATAGTTCAATAATAAATGAAAAGCCGCCATGAGTCCAGCACTAAATGGCTGATCTCATAGGCGACCTGAATAGTTACGAAATTATATTATCTAAACTTAATACAAATGAGGAAACTATTGAAAAAGTTGAAATCTCTCAAGAAATGCTAGCTCAGTGGGGAATAACAACAGAGGAAGAACTGCAGAAAGCGTTGGCAAGCAGAGTTATTGGTCCGGAATTTGTATACACCTCCAAAAATTCAGTTGAAATGTTTAAATTTGTTCAAGATATACTTGATAGAGCAAAACAAAATGTTATCAAGTATTTATCAAAACAGAGTGAATATGATTTGAGTAATATTATTTTGCTTAGTAAAACTATCTTTGTAGTAAATAAGCATGGCGAACAATTATATATAATTGCAAGACCGTCTGATTATGAGCAAGTAATTATTTATTATGACTTTGAAAAAGACGTTCTTGACTTCCATAAAGATTGTGAGTTATGGGTGGAAAATGGTACAAATACTCCGCAAAAAATTACTTTTGGGGGAATCTTAAAACTAACTGGTGTCAATAAAATTCCGTTGAAAAGGATATAATTTATGATAACAATTGATGAAGTGCAAGAAATTCTAAAGCCAATCCCTATGAGCAACGTTATTTGCAGTGAATTGGAATTTCGGCCGAAATATCTTGCTATGTTTTTTGCGACAATAGCAAATAGACCAGAAGAGTTTGGATATGTAATTATTGGTGCTAAAAAAGGTGAATCAACTTGTTTTATCAATGGAATAAGTAGAGAAATAGATATAAATGAACCGATAAAAGTTGCAATAGCCAATCTTACAGATAAAGTGAGAATTGAATACGGTAAGTTCCAAATAGAAAGTAAAACTGTATTAGCAATTAAAATATACAAACTTGAACAATCAGTTTTTACAGTCTATGATAAACTGGATTTTAGCAAAGAGGAGCAATTAATAAATGACTTGGTTGTAGCTTGTATAAAACTACAAGCTTCAAGAATTTATTATTCAGCTACCGAAGATGAGCGTAATGACTACATAAGAGATATTCTTGAAACGGCAGGATATAACACTAAAGACCAAACGAGGCGTGGTAAATCTGCAACGGGTAAAGCTGCTGGTGAGCTTGATATATATGTTGAAGAAAAAGGTTTTCCAATTACGCTAATTGAAGCACTTAATTTGTCTTCAGTAGATACAGGGTACATAGCTAAACACCTGAATAAAATCTATACATACGATTCTGTTGGAACACCATTTAATGTTTGTTTATCGTATGTGTGTGTAAAAGATTTTAAAAATTTTTGGGATAATTATTGCGTGTATGCGATTAGCCATGTTTATCCATTTAATATGATATCTTACGATATAAATGCAGATAAAAACTTCCCTTATTCGGAAATCAGGTTTATGACAACAACGCATAATCGTTCGGGAAAGATCACACATTTATATCATATTTGCGTAAAAATCCCTGAGAAGTAAATTTTAACAAGATAATTTGCACTGAGAAACAAGCTTCCCATTATTCATAGCAAATTATCCGAAGTTAGGGGGCAAAAAAAGAACTCCTAAAGGAGCTTAAGTTGTTCAAATAAATTTCTTGGATAATCCGATTTCCCTAACTTTGGATAATTACAATAATGCGTAGCTCACGCAACTCGGGTTTGGCTAATAAAACGAAGTTGGTTTTGCGGATTATATCAATGAGTAAAATAAATTTTCATGAAAAGGCAGGAAAATGTTATGAAGCTTAATAAAATACAGGTAAATAACTACAGGCAACTTAATAAAGTAGAGTTGTTTTTCCAAGAAGATATTACGATATTGGCTGGCCCTAACAACAGCGGTAAAACGACATGGAGGTTATGAGTTGATTAATATTTTCTCAAAAAGACAGAAGAAGCTCAGGGGAGAAGTGTCGGACATTTATGTTTACGACTATATTCCTGAAAAATTACGCATACAAGTAGTCCATATTTGGAATGATGCATTTGGTACTTGTATTAGTAGCGGTAACCTATATTTATTATACGAAAAAATTTACAATATTCTTTGCAGGGAATATGGGTTATTTAAGCTGGTTGAATATGAGAGCGATAATTCATTAAACGACCTTGCTGAATTTTTGTTAGTAACTGATGATCCTGAGAAAGTCTTAGATTGTATTGAATTATCATTTCAATACATTGAAAAAGTATTCAGAGATCCAAATTATGTATTTAGTTTTGCTAAACCTAAGTTAAACCCGGATCAGGCAATTGCAGAGTTAAATCAAAGATTCCTAGAACATGGCGTTGGGTATCAATATGAAGCAGGGAATATTGTGAAAATGGATTCGAAGATTATACACACTGATGTTGTGAAACCGGTCCTGGTATTTTTAAGTAAACAAGGATTTGAAGGGGCTAACCAAGAGTTTTTACTAGCACATGAGCACTATAGGCGCGGTAGATACAAAGAATGTTTAAACGAATGCCTTAAATCCCTAGAGAGTACATTGAAGACTATTTGTATAATAAGTAAATGGCTCTATAAGGATACAGACACAGCAAGTACTTTAATCAACATATGCTTTAAGAATAATCTCGTTCCGGCGTTCCTGCAATCGCAATTCACTGCACTCAGATCGACATTAGAGAGTGGAGTTCCAACTATCCGAAATAAAGTCTCGGGTCATGGTCAGGGAGCAGAGGTCGTTACGATGCCTTCTTACCTTGCTGCATATCAATTACATTTAACCGCTGCTACAATTCTATTCTTAGCTGAGGCTTTAGTTATAGATTGAGATAATCCAGTTATCGGATCCAAGTTCAAAATAGCTTAACTTGTGAGTTATTAGACTTTGCTAGTTAATAATATCGGGTTGTCAGTGTCATAAATAGCTAAAAATCAAGTTTTGACGATCGGACAATTTAACATAGTTGCTGTTAGAAGACCAAGACATTATGGAGGATAAAATAATTCAATAAAAGTGTTGTTAAGTACAGTTTGGACACAGAAAAATCGTCGCCAAATCGTCGCCCAAATGTGCAAAATGTAGCCTAAATTCACCTAATGGTACAAAAATACAAAACCTTAGAATCCGCTTGTACCAAGGGATTCGCAAACTACTCCTTTCTTCACAAATAGCTTAAACCTCACTCGTAATGAGCAGGTCGTCGGTTCGATTCCGACCATCGGCTCCAGAAAAAACATAGACACCGCAAAGGTTTACGGTGTTTTTTGTTTTATACAACAGGAATCATAGCGGGGCTACATACGTTTGGTGCTTATCAATTAATCACGTTGTAACCGTGACCGAAATCACAAATTGGCAGCGTTTATAGTGATAGTATTAGTCCATCGGATTAAACAAACCAAGGCGCAGGGAATACCCATGGAGACGCCAACTATAATATGAATGGAGTTGTGATTTATGTTTTGTTATCAGTGTCAGGAAACAGCCAAAGGAACCGGTTGCACGATTAGTGGAGTTTGTGGGAAACCAGAAAATGTGGCTAATTTACAAGACCTTCTAATTTACACACTCAAGGGGATTGCAATTTATGCAGTTCAAGCCCGTCAACGCTATCTCGTTCGCCATGATGTTGACAAATTCATCATGGAAAGCCTCTTTAGCACGATTACCAATGCTAACTTCGATAAGAATCGTTTTATAGAACGAATTGAAGAAGGCCTCAGGCTCCGCGAAGACCTTAAACAAGCACTTCTTAGAGTGGGTGGTACGATTCCGGCCAACTTACATGATGCAGCGACTTGGACGACACCCGCCGATGAATTTGAAACTAAAGCAGCGCTGGTCGGAGTCTTAGCTACTGAAAATGAAGACATTCGTTCACTCAGAGAGTTACTCACCTATGGCCTCAAGGGGATCGCAGCCTATGCCGAGCATGCCTATACTCTGGAGTATAAAGAAGCAGGGATCTTCGCGTTTATTGAAAAAGCCTTAGCAGCTACCCTTGATGATACGCTCGTCGCCGGTGACCTCGTGGCTCTGGTCTTAGAAGCAGGAAAATTCGGAGTCGATGTCATGGCACTTTTAGATAAAGCCAACACCACATCGTATGGCAATCCAGAGCTCACCAAAGTAAACATTGGAGTTAGAAGAAACCCGGCCATTCTTATCAGTGGTCATGATCTTAAGGACCTTGAAGAATTGCTCATCCAAACGCAAGGTTCGGGTGTGGATGTCTATACCCATGGTGAAATGCTCCCAGCTCACTATTACCCAGCATTTAAAAAATATGACAACTTTGTCGGCAACTATGGAAATGCTTGGCATAAACAAGTCACTGAATTCGAATCCTTCAATGGCCCGATTTTCTTGACCACTAACTGCCTCGTACCGCCGAAAGATTCCTATAAAGATCGCGTCTATACCACGGGTGTGGTCGGATTCGAAGGGGTTAAGCACATCGCTGACCGAGCCGACGGCAAGGCAAAGGATTTCTCGGCGTTGATCGAGCATGCTAAGAAATGTAAAGCACCGATAGAAATAGAAAAAGGCGAGATCGTCGGAGGATTTGCCCACAATCAAGTCATGGCTCTCGCCGACAAAGTTGTCGAAGCTGTGAAAACCGGAGCCATCAAGCGCTTCTTCGTCATGGCTGGTTGTGACGGACGCATGAAGAGCCGCAGCTATTACGCCGACTTCGCGCGAGCGCTCCCTAAAGACACAGTGATCCTAACGGCAGGGTGTGCAAAATATCAATATAATAAACTAAACCTCGGTGATATCGGTGGTATTCCGCGAGTCCTTGATGCCGGACAATGCAATGACTCTTATTCCTTAGCAGTAATCGCGCTAAAACTCAAAGAAGTTTTCGGTCTGGATGATATCAACCAACTGCCAATCTCTTATAACATTGCTTGGTACGAGCAAAAAGCAGTAATCGTCTTACTGGCCCTTCTCTACTTGGGAGTGAAAAATATCCATTTAGGACCGACGCTTCCTGGTTTCTTATCCCCTAATGTGGTTAATGTCTTGGTTGAAAACTTTGGGATTGCTGGTATCACGAACGTAGAAGATGACCTGAAAATGTTCATGGCGTAGAAACTGAAAATATTAAACTATTATCCTTTAGCATCAAGCTGTTCTCAAGAGGGATGGCATAATAAACCGTAAAGTAGCGGACATCCCTCCCAACGATTTTCATCATTCGTTTGGGAGGGTATTTCTTTGCTGGTATGCTGTTGGTTTTCACTAAATTAAAGTCGATTTCAATCACAAATCGTATTTTTCCCCCAAGGAAACGTTCTATCCTGTGACTCAGACTCTATTTTATTTTAATGAAAAGGAGTATCGAGAACTCGCTTTAGATGAAAAGGGAATTCTCGTATTTCTGCGCTCTTGTGATCTTCATGCCGTAGAACGCCTAGACAAAATCATGTTGGAAAATGGGCCTTCAAGCTAAAACAGACAGAGATTGACAGTTGTGGAAATAGAGTGAGACTATTCATAATGAAAGGTGGAAAATGACATACTAAGTTACAGAGTAAACTTCAACATAAGAGGTGTAGTAATCTGCTTAGTGAGTTGATGTATTTGGGGAATTCTCGTCTTTTTAGATCCTTTAAACGAGTCTCCTTTGAATTGAAAGATCATTTTGGAGGTAAAAATTATATGGTTTTAGCACAAAAACAGCAGATTTATAACATCTGCTGTTTTTGATAGGCTGGGAGTCGGTTAGCACCATTTGTGGAGAAATGCTTGGGTTTGACTATCGAATTACCCTGCGTCTATCGCCGAGGTACCTACTGGGTTCAATCGCTTGAGCAATTGGTAGGTGTTGCCCCAATGAGGAGCAAAGTTTTTAAATTAATTGTAAATACTGTGATTCAAACCACACCGAATAAATAGCATCTCTGCTAAACTACGCACAGACGATTATAATCCTTGGGGGAATTTATATGCAACAAACAGGCTTTCACCTCGAACATTGTCGGCCAAATTGTCCTAAAGCAGCACGTAACTGGCAACATCTGTATGACAGGTTGACCACAACTCTAACTGCACTCAACTTACCACAAACACTTGGTGATAAGTTTGATCCTGTTCTCCATCACCATCTTCCAAAAGTTTGCCTGGCAGGATGCCCCAATGGGTGTTCTCGGCCTAAGATTAAAGATTTTGGCGTTATCGGATATGTAACTCCTCGGATTACCACTGCGCCGTGTTCAGGATGTAACGCCTGTGTTCAATCTTGCTTAGAAAACGCTATAACATGGCAGCCAAGCGGGATCGTCATCGACTATACGAGATGTCTTTCTTGCGGGGATTGTCTACGTACTTGCCCCTCAGGGACATTGACTGCAGGGGAAAGCGGTTGGGAATTATATTTGGGTGGTCGAGTAGGGCGGCATCCTCAATTTGCCAAGCTCGCTGGGTATGTTCCAACTGATGAGGAAGTGGTGGCATGGATCTCTGAAACAATGCTTCATTATCTAGAGAATGGACGACCTCAAGAGCGATTAACTCACTTCCTTGATCGAACCACAGAAAGCCTTAGCCAATTGACGAGCTTGAATGAGCAGCGCGCTGATGAATCCAACCGCGTAATTTTTTGAGATCGGGGACGGTTATTGTCTTTTTCTCAATCTCGATAATCTTTAATTCCTTTAACTCTCCTAAAATACGGCTGACCGATTCCCGAGCAAGACTGCACATCCCGGCCAATTCTGTTGCGGATAGAGGGATGGTAATCAAAACCCCGTTTAAAGATGGCTTTCCATGTACGTAGGCCAAAGCAAAAATCTTAGCACCCAAACGCAAACGAGCATCTCCAAGTGACAGATTCCTAAGTTGGCGGTAGGACCTACGTAAATCTAAAGCGAGCCCTTGGTAAAAGATCCACAACACAGAAGGATTACGTTCTAGATAACGCACAAAAGTATGGCGATCAATTGCCAAAACCTCTGTCTCCTCGATGCATAGTGCCGCATGGGGATAGGGTTTTCCGTCTAAAACTACTTCAGGGAAAAAAACTGGGGGACGAAGTACGCGAAGAATCTTCTCCGAAAATTCACCCATTAAATACAACCGAATACCGCCAGTAATGAGGAAATAAACCGTATTCCCTTCATCGCCCGAGAAATACAGGTATTGTTTGGGCGCATAATGACGAATTCGACCATGAGCTAAGCAGAAATCTATAAATTCCGAGGGCATATTACCCGAAAAAAGTTCATGTGCTAAAATTTCTCGAATTTGCTGTTCATTTAACATATGACACCCCTTCACTCGTACGAATATTCGCGCAATTTATCCGCTCGCACTCACAATCCGATTTTTTATGCTGTATAATTGATTTAACCAATCTTAACACGTTTACATTTGAATCTAAAGAGGATCATCTCAAAGATTGAGGAGGAATTTGGATGGTAACAACCCGTCGGGTTCCAGGGCGGTTTCCGGACACTGCACCTGTGCCAGAAGTTCGTTATGTACGCACGGTCGACTCGCCTAATTGTACGGGTGCTTGTGGTTGGATCGCCACTGTTAAAGAAGACACCATCATAGATCTTAAACCTGCTGCAGATTATCCTGACCCAGTTTACAACCCCCGTGGATGTCTTCGGGGTATGGCTTCAACTTCCTTGATCTACCATCCTGATCGAATTCAAACCCCGTTGATTCGTGTCGGTCAGCGAGGAGAAGGACTTTGGCGAGAGGCCAGTTGGGATGAAGCAATGGATCTTTTGGCTGAGAAATTTAAGGACATCTCTGCTAAGTATGGTCCAGAATCTATCGTCTTCTTCAACCAGGTTATTGGCACCGGGAATGTCCAAAAGGGAGCTCAAGTCCGCCTTGCCAGTTTATTCGGAGCCTCGTATGCCACAGGCTATGATTACAATGGAGATATCAGCATGGGGTATACCGAAACCGTAGGGATTGATTCTCTAGAAAGCGAGTCTGCAGCCTGGGCTGAAGCCAAGACCCTTATTCTATGGGGATCAAACGTTTTACAGACTCGGATGCCCGATGCTAAGTTTGTTCTGAAAGTACAAGAAAATGGGGGCAAAGTGATCGTGATTGATCCTAGGACTAGCCAATCAGTGAAAGCGGCCGATCTATGGCTACCACTCATTCCCGGCACTGATGGAATCTTAGCTCTGGGGGTCGCTCGAATTATCTTGGAAAACGGCTGGATTGATTCATCTTTCATACGTTCTTTCACTGACCTGCCGTTGCTCGTTCGAATGGACACAGGAGAACGCCTGCGCGCTTCCGACCTTCATTTGGGCAAACCAGATGAATTTGTCGCTGTTCTTCCTCCATCCCTAGCCAGAGGTGAATTGGATAAAACCTCACGCGATGCGGCGCAACCCTTTCGTTTTGTTCCTGTTTCTCCAGAATCACTGGATATTGAGGGGGTAGAGCAACTCGCTCTTGAGGGTATATATAACGTAGAAATTGAGGGAAAGCAAGTCGTGGTTCGCCCGGCAATGGCTCTCTTACACGAACATCTTCAGCAGGAACAATACTCGCTCAGTCATGTCTCTCAAAAAACAGGGCTTGCTCCGGACAGTATTCTTGAACTGGCCCGCAGTTATGCTCAGAACCGTCCCGCCCAAATCATCATCGGCATGGGCGTGAACCATCGCTTCCACGGAGACCTTGTCATTCGCTCCATCCTTTTGCTGGGAGCACTCACAGGAGGATTTGGTAAACCTGGGCAAAGTGTCGATATCTATTCCGGTCAACATCACGTTCGCTTTGATATTTCTCCCTGGTGGTATCCCGACGGGAAACGTCCCAATGTCGTGTCCATGCATTACGTCATTATGCCGGAAAAAAGTCCCACAATGAATCCCAAAATTCATCTACCCAAAGATGGGTTTCACGCCCTCTTTTTTTCCCATGCCAACATCTTTACGACCTCCCATGTCAATGAGTGGCGAAAAATCCGAGATAAATTAGAGTTCATCGTGGCTGTCGATTACATGAAAACTCCGTCGACTGAACTAGCGGACCTAGTACTTCCTGCCCCAACGTTTTGGGAGAAGCATGAACTGGTCGTCACGGGACCACATCCTTACGTTCAAATTCAACAACCCGTTATCCCACCACGCTATCAGGCGAAAAGTGAGCTATGGATGATGAAAGAACTTGCCAAACGCTTAAACCCAGAGTGGGAAGCCTACTTTGAGATGAGCGCTGAGGAAGTCATTGATTATTTATTAGCCAATGGTGGCCCGGTTTCCGCGGGAATTACGCTCGAAGCTCTTAAAAAAGGTCCGGTGCGTTTAAATCTGCCTTCGCCAGACGTTCCGCTAGTGGAAAATATTGAGCAGCGTCTGCCTCTTCCGCCACGAGCTTATCCCCATAAAGAAGGGGTTCAGCGTGAATTTCTAAAGACGGGAAGGATGGAGTTTTATAAAGAGGAAGAAAGTTTCCGTACCTCCGGTGAAGCACTCCCTACCTACAAAGAGGCTTATAGTCACCTTAGTCCCGAAGAACGGCGTTTTCCATTGACGTTTATGACGCCCCATGCTAAATGGCGAGTGCACTCTACCCATGTCAACAACCCCTGGTTGCAAAATCTAAACCGCAAACCAGTCGTAGAAATCCATCCTAACGATGCTCAGACCCGACAAATCAAGGATGGTGATTTAGTTGAACTATTTAATCTCTATGGCAGTTTTCAGCTTTGGGCACGAGTTACCCAAACGATTCGCCCGGGGGCCTTATCCGTCGATCATGGCTGGTGGAGCCGGTATTTGGCCAAAGGAGACTATAACAACGTATTGCTCCCGGAACGGGTCAAAACTCTCCAAGAAACCTATTTTCTGCCCGCTGTTTATGCCCCAGGACAATTATGGAAAGACCCCCGCGTTGAGATAAGGAAGGTGAGATAATGCGTCTAGGCTTATTGGTCGATCTCCAACGCTGCATCGGTTGTGACACTTGTACCCTGGCTTGCAAGCAAGAAAACGGAACGCCTAAAGATTTCTTTTTCGCTCGAGTCCTGAACATGGAAACAGGGGAGTTTCCGCAAGTTAAGCGTTCCTACCTCCCCGTTCTTTGCAACCACTGTGTTGACGCCCCCTGTATAAGGGCTTGCCCGAACAAATCAATTTTTAGACGATCGGATGGAATAGTCCTCATCGACCAAGAACGCTGCAATGGAACTGGAGCGTGTGTCTCAGCCTGCCCGTATGGCAATATTTATCTCAATGCTGAAGAACAATGGTACTTTCCTGACGATTCACCCCATGAGCACTACGCCAAGAGTCGTCTTGAAAATGGGAAGTCAAAGAAATGCACCTATTGTGCTCATCGCATAGATCAAGCTCTTGAACCGGCATGCGTCGTGTCTTGCCCTGCGGGTGCTCGTATCTTCGGTGATCTTGACGACCCAAACAGCAAGGTTTCTCAACATTTGTTTCTGCAAAAAGAACAGACTCGACGTGAGCCCTTTCGGCTCTTGGCAGAATTGGAAACAGACCCCTCGACGCGGTATCTTAGACCTCTAAGCCAGATGCACAGCGGGGGAAGGGGGAATGACAAATGATTTGGGCTTTAATAGCTACTTGTCTTACGGTGGGAATATCCCTATACCTAATCTTATTGCTCTTGGCTGCTTTAGGAGGATTGACGGCCGTCCCATTTCTGATCCCTTTGGGGACATCCATAAACTTAGGACAATGGGCGAAGCCTGAATTAATCGATTTAGGTGCCGCAATCATCGGAACGATAGTTTTGATCTTACTATTCCGTTTCTTCCAGCGCTGGATTCGTTATAGTGCTTTGACAGTAAACTGGAAATACATCCGTTCACTGGGCTGGCGCAGAATTGCCAAGGATACCTGGACAGCCCTCTTTCAAGATTCGCTTCTCCTATCCTCCGTTCAAAAACGGTCTAAAAAACGATGGCTTGTCCATGGTCTTGTGCTTTACGGCTTTATCTTCATGTTAATCGCTACTTCGTTGTCCGCAATTCTGAACTACACCAATGCGCCCCATGGATTTTGGTGGCCTCCACGCATTATTGGAAACGTAGGAGGGCTTTCCTCCCTGATTGGTTTAAGTATCATGGGGTGGAGATTGGTACGTGACCCCTATGAAGATAATGGAAAAACTTACTTAGCTGATATCGCGTTTGTCTTTCTCCTTTTTTTAACGATCTTTACGGGCTTGGCCACGGAATTCATTATGTACGGCTTAAATGCCACCCTCGCCCATGGAAGTTTCCTCTTACACATGCTTTTGGTCAGCGGGCTTTTTCTCGCCTTGCCCTATACTCGTTTCAATCACGTTCTGTTAACTCCGTTTCTCCTGATTCTGACTCGTCTTAACCGAACCCTCGTTGAGGAGAAGAGCGTACCCGGAATCTTAGAAGAACCAGCTCCAGGACGACATCATAAAACTGAACGGTTGGCAGCAGATTGCCAAAAGCAAATCTTTCCTCAAGACGGAGAATCTCCTGTAACTCTCCGTTACTACCCTTAAAGAATAATAAACACGAGAGGAGTTGGCAGTAAATGGGAGAATATATTGAAAATTTACATCCCGCATCTTTTGCGGCAGTTATGGCGACTGGAATAATTTCAATTGCCTTTAAAGGACTGGGATATAATTTTATAGCCATGCCACTTTTGGCGCTTAACTTGGTTCTTTATCCGGGTTTGCTTTGTTTACTGCTAGCTAGAGTATTGTTGTATCCGACCGCTCTATTAAATGACCTTAAACACCCTAAGAAAGGAT
>JARLHW010000287.1 GCA_031292075.1 Desulfosporosinus sp. | reverse complement strand
ACCTAAAATCCCGCATTTTTTTATACCTACAAGGAAAAACACTGTAAATACGCCTTGGGGAATTCTGAACGGGGAACCACAGATTACACAGATTACACAGATTAAGAACGATTAGATAGAAACACACAGACAAAGGATAAACGATCATCAATTGAGTTATAAGCGATTTGTAGTTTAGAGCCAAAATGTATTTATTCTGTGTAAATCTGTGTAATCTGTGGTTGATTAACTGTGAAGCAAGGGCATGCCCTCAGTCAACTTGAGGTCATGCCCTTTAAAAACTCTTATTGAAACTGAGATTGTTGATTTGGACAACCTAAATTCTGCTGGTTTTGTTGTACCTGTGCTTGGCTCATTTTTTGAAGTTGTTGTTGAGCCTGTTCAATAAAATTATTCATTTGGTTTAGTACTTGAGTGGATTGAATATATTGATCTGCTTGGCTCAAAGCTTGCATTCCTTGTTGGATACTCTGTTGTAATTGATTCGAGGCTTGCTGTTGCTGTTGCTGCGATTGGGTCTTGAATTGAGCCATATGTTGGACTAATTGATTTATCTGCTGTTGCTGTTGCTGCTGCCCTTGAATTTGAGTTTGTTGCGCGGTTGATGGTTGTGATTGATTCTGGGATGACTGTTGACTTTGCCCCCTAAAGCTAACAAAAGCTTGCTCCATTTGATAAAATTTATCTTTAAGTTGTCCCAATTCACTAGCAATCTCCATATCTGTCTGAGCTTCTCCTGTAGCGATCGATTTTAGTTCTTGAATCCCTTCTTTGACCTCATCTTTATAGTTGCTCATAGAATCGCCTCCTTAATTTTAATTACATAAAATAGTATTTCCTAATTAGTACAAAAGATGCCTTGGATATGGTATTGTTCCTACATAAATATCGTCCCTGTAATTCATAGCTAAACCGGCGTCCCCCTCAAATTAAACCTTCTTCTTCACATAAAAAAACCTTCTCAGGCTTAAGCCTAAGAAGGTTTCTACGGTTACATTTTCTTACCAGTTGCTACGTGTACGGGGTTGAAAGCACTCCCGACAATATACTGGTTTGTCACCAGACGGTCTGAAAGGAACAGTAGTTTCTTTGCCGCAGGTAGCGCAAATTGCCGGAAACATTTCACGTTCCTGACGAGCATAACCACCGCCGCCTTGATTTCTGGTTTGTGCTTTTTTCGCAGCACGGCACTCAGGGCAACGTCCAGGTTCGTTAGTGAACCCCTTTTCAGCATAAAACTCTTGTTCAGATGCTGAAAATTCAAAATCCCGACCACAGTCTCTGCAATTAAGAACTTTGTCATTAAACATTATAAAAAACCTCCACTAAATTATTACCCGTGCTACATAGAGAGTTCACAACTTCCTGAAGCCTAAGGCAATAGAGAAGGTTTGCTTAAATCCACTAGTTTTAACGAGCTTTAACTAAGTATAACCTAAAAATAGAAATATGTCAAATCCATACACACGATTCTCACGTTTTTGATGTGTTTTGATGTGACTTCATTCTTGCAAATCAGACTGTCACAACCTCAGTGAGAGTATGCCTATTTTTCGAACTTACCTTGAGTCTTGGAGTATTCTCAAAATATGGAACATGGACCAACAACTTGATAATGATTAATAGGGTGTGAGTATGTTATGCTTTGGACACGTTCCCGCAAGAAATAATTTAAACTTTGGAGGTAAACATGAAGCAAAAAATTACAACCTTAATTATATTAGTCTTAATGGGGGTTTTAAGTTTAATTCCAGTAGCAAATGCTTCTACAAGTACTTCTCGTTTAACCGAAGTTCGTCATATTATCACGAAATCAAAAAGTTATATTGGAACTAGATATGTTTGGGGTGGAACAAGCTATCGAGGTATTGATTGTTCTGGACTTACGATGAAAGCATTCAGAGCCGCTGGGATTTACCTCCCCAGAGTTAGTTCCAGTCAATACAGAGTAGGTTCCTATGTTCCAGCCCATCGGCTTGTTCCAGGTGATTTAGTTTTCTTCAGCTTTCATGGACGTCATAGAATAACTCATGTTGGAATCTATCTTGGTCACAGGAAATTTATTAATGCCACTAGTCATAAAGGTGTAAAAATTTGCAGTTTTAGTCCGTATTGGCGCAGAGCATATGTAGGGGCAAAGAGAGTAGTCAAGTAAAAGAACAGGTCGAGTCCATAATATGGGCCCGACCTGTTCTTTTCAGTATAGGTCACCTTACTACTCTCTGGAACTGTTCGAAAACAATTAAAAATCCAACTTCTATTACGTAATATTAGTCGAGCAATCAAATTCTTTGACATCATTATTCTGTATGACATAATCAATTTCAAAGTTAAACGTTTGGTTTTTTTCAAACTTTATGGTATCACGACCATTCTCATTATTTAGTTCAGAGATAAACACATCGAAATCTGTTAGTCCGTCGACGCGATACCCATTGTCGGCCTGTGGTAATATAGGTTTACCCACATTATCAAAAACTGCCATCATGTAGCTATTGGTGGGAAGATTTTTATTGTAGATCCATCCCCATTTGAATGATTTGCCAAATTCGGAATAGCGAATCCATATAGATTTTACGGCAGATGGTTGGGTGAATGGTACAGTTAGATGAAAATGTCCATCTGGTTTACCATCTGGTTTTAAATCATTTGGGCCTAAATTATCTACATCTATCCCTATCCACTTAACCAAAGGGGACTGGGGAAGATTAGTTGCTGCTGTTTGTACTTGTGAAGTTGATGTTTGTGCCTGCGGTGGTTGAGTTTTGGTAGGAGTTGTGCTTTGAGACTTCGCAGTCCCACAACCTAAAAGTGTGAAAACTACAATTATTGGTCCAAGTATTTTTGCGACTTTCACCAGGTTCACCTCTATAATTATAATTTTAATTATCATTCGCTGACAGGTTACAGACAACACTTAACCTCATCACTCTGGAAGTTCTTTTAAATCGCCCTTGATGCTGCCGTTATTTATTATAAATTCATTTTAGCTGAAAGATGTTGTGAGTACTCTTTATCTGAAATGAGAACATGCTTAACAAGCCAATCTATTAAGAATTTTAAAATTTCTTGGGTAACAACTCCTTCTCCAAGTTGTATATTGTCTTTGAAATTGATAACTTTTTCTCTTAAATCCTTATGTTCCTTTATATGGGTCGTTTTGTCCAGGTAAGAATATCTCTCAAAAAGCTCTTCTTCATATTTAAAATGATAGTCTGTATACTCTACCAGTTCATTCAATATCTGTTCTAGCCTATCTTGTCCATTCCCATCCTTCATTGTATCGTACACTGTATTTAAAAGCAGTACCAATTTTTGATGTTGTTTATCTATCTTATCAATTCCAACAGAGTATTTAATGTCCCACGCACAAATCGGCATTTTGCACCTCCAACTAATCTCTATACTAACGGTTCTTCAACTTCGTAGAGTCTCACAAAACAGTTTGACAATTTATAACATCACCGCTTAGGCCGTAAATCTATTTGCTGAAATAAGAGCCTGGAGATAGAGGTCGGGAACATCCGTCTCGTTAATGTTCACTCTTTCAGCATACACACTAAAATTAACCCAATCGCCCTTTTCATAGGCCAAAATCAGATCTAAAATAGCTCTAATTTGGTTATCTTCACCTAATAAAGCCCTCTTAACCTCGTTTGTGAGCGGCAACTCTGCCAGGACATCAGAGAGGGGTCTATCCAGAAAAGCATCGATTAACGAGAACATCCCCATTAAGAAGATGTTAGAGGCTTGCTCTTTAAAGATAGTTTTACTGGCTAAAGCTTCGCCAAAGGTAGCCCTCACTATAGAATTAACGATAAGTTCGTTCGGTTTGTCGTCCCCTATATTCTGCAGGATAATGATTGAGGCCCACTTACGCACCTCTGACATCCCTAGTAACACTAGGGCTTGCTTTATAGAATTAATTTTCGATTTAAAACCAAACACTGAAGAATTAATGAATTTGAGCAAGTTATATGAAAGAGAAACATCACCTTTTATTAGCGTATCAATTATTTCAAAATCTACCTCAGGGGTATTTATCTTTCCCATTAGTCTTAACAGATTGTGTTTAAGGAGCGGAATTCTTTTCCCGGATATTACCACTGGTTTACAGAAATAATAGCCTTGAAAATAAGAATATCCCATCTGACACGCCTGCTCAAAATCAGCTCTGGTTTCCACCTTTTCTGCTAAAAACTTAATCTTTCGAGAGCCTATTCTTTTTATGATATTTCTTCGTTCATGAACGTCCGTGCTTAAAAAATCAACTTTGATAATATCCGCTAAATCAATAAGCGGCCAGAACCTTGGTTCAAATACAAAATCGTCGAGGACAATGAGGTATCCGGCTTCTTTCAATTGCTTGCAGGCAAATATAATATCTTGATCTGGCTCCACGGTTTCTAAAACCTCAATAACCAAATGTTCTTTCGGTAGTGAATACGCTATCTGACTTTTCAATGAATTTTCCGTAAAATTGATAAATCCTCGTTTGCCACCAGTCAGCATATTCATACCAATTGATAAAAAGCAGTTCAAGATTACATCCTCCGTCGCCCTATCTCCATTCACAGAATTATAACTATTCTGCTTATCTTGACGAAAAAGCAATTCATAAGCAAAGATTTTTTCCCTGCGATCGAAAATCGGTTGTCTAGCAACAAATGTCTCCATTTTGATCACCTATTTCCTTTGACGATATTTCCTTTTAGTTAATTAAAATAATTTTAATTATAGCATGTAGTGTTCATTTTACGACACGGTTTACAATGCCTTAACATTTTCTTACTCTCATCTATAGTTCTATAATTATTCTAAATATTCCTGCCAAAATTTGAATATCGACATTAATAATACCGAACGCCAAGAATTAAGTTCCTTAGCAAAAGAGCGCTCTGAACGAAACAAGGCGTTTGCTTTTTTGAGGTTCTAAGCACATATAGCCCCTCGCGGACGAGGGGTTATATGAGTGCTAATATTCTAATTATGAGCCTGAATTATTTTCATTAGTTATAGCCCTTGTTACAGGTTTTACTATTGGTTAAAGTTCGTTAGTGTACCCTAACGTCCTTAGCACCATGATTTTTCATCATTTTGGCTACTTCATCAGTCTTTTGCTCATCAGCTTTCAAAACTAGAACCGTATTTCCTTCTTTTATTTTAGATTCATAAAAGTCACTTCGTTCCTTTGGAATACCGTAGTCAATCAACGCTCCCGCAACACCACCGGTTACAGCGCCACCTAAGGCAGCCGCTAAAGGTCCCATAGCTACGATTGGTCCTACTCCTGGAATTAATAGAGCCGCGGCGCCTAAAGCCCCCAGAGCACCGGTGCCTAGACCTAAGCCTGCCAGTCCACCTATAACTCCACCTGTCATCGTATTATTCGATGAGTTGTCTTTACCCATACTCTCTTCTTTGCCGCCGCTCTCATTTCCCAGAACGGAAATGTCTTTGAATCCCTGGGCTTTTAGTTCATTAGCTGCCTGCCCTGCTTGATTGCTGTCTGCAAAATAACCTATTACCTTTTTTTCCATCGTTTCAACCTCCAAGTATTATTTCAATAATAATATTTACCTTTCAGCTCAAAATTATTATTGATAAATTCTTACTTGAATAAATATAAAACAATGGACGGAACTTTTAAGCGTTGCCTGCACCTTAAAGCCCTCGCCAAACTTCTGGACAAAGCTGTTCAATGGCTTGCTTCTCAATGACATTGTCGAGAGATTTCAACAGTTCCTCTCGGTCAAAGGGCAGGGTTGCACGGAGGGGCAAATAATTGGAGGCATGATTACTCCGAAAAACACATTGAGTAACCTGAAGCTGCTCAAGCAAGGTACGGATTTCGCTTAAGGTTTCGAAAGGTGTGAGCAGTTGAAAGGTTCCGCGTTCAATAGCCTTGCTCAAGGGTGCCAGCGGTTCCACCATTAAAGTCAGGGCTCCTAAATAGTGGGGGTCAATGGAACTGATCACTCGAGCAGTATCCAGAGCATGAACTTGCGAAAGCGCTTTTCCTCCAAGACCAATAATGATAGTACAGGAGAGAATTAAACCGCTCGCTTTAACTTTTTGCCCGGCAGTTATCAACTGTTCCGATGTGACGCCTTTACAGACAGAGGTTAAAATCTCTTCATTGCCGCTTTCAACGCCCAAATATACCATAGTTAGCCCATGTGCTTTTAAAGCTTCTAATTCTTTTGTGCTCTTGGCGAGAATATCTTTAGGGCCGCCATAAATCCCAACTCGTTTAAGTCGAGGCAGGTTTGCATAAAGTTGATCAAGTATTTCAATAAGCAATAGAGTATCAACTGCCAGCGCATCACCATCCGCCAGAAAAATTCGCTCTGCGTCAGAGTCCCGAGCAATAGTAGTGGTGATAATATCTTTGATCTCTGCGTGAGATTTAACCCGATAGGATTTTTCCTTATACATGGTGCAGAAGGTACAAGCATTGTGCTGACATCCCACAGTGATTTGCAAGATGATGCTTTTAGCTTCACTTGGCGGTCGGTAAATTCTGCCTTCATAAAACACTGTACCATCTCCCAGGTCTATTTTTGGTCTTCAATTGCTTTGACCCCATTTTTCATAGAAAACAATCTCTGCCATCCCTTTTCGTGGGCGCATACGCCGTTCCTCTGCAGCATACCCTATAGGGGTCATCGCCACAACACGCACATTAACCGGAACATTTAAAGATTCCCGGGCTTTTTCCTCACTAAACCAGCCCTGCCAGCACGTACCCAACCCTTGTTCCGTTGCAGCTAACAGCAAATGTTCCATCGCGAGTCCGGCATCGAGCATCATAAAGTCTTTGCCCTCCCATACTTCTGATTCGCTCGGTACAGCGCAGAGCACAATGACGATCGGCGCTTCTATCAAGGCCTTCCGTCCAGGATTAGTCACCTCCATGCTTTCTGCCAAGGCCTGCCGTCTAACTATATCTTCAACTACAATAAAACGCCAGCACTGCATGTTTTTCCAAGACGGTGCTAATCTGGCTGATTCTAGAATATACTCCAGTTTTTCTCGTTCAACTGGCTTATCCAGGTAGCTGCGCAAACTCCGGCGAGCTTGTACCACTTCAAGAAAGTTCATCTAAATCTCTCCTCCTTAGGTGTTTGGTCTTCTCTCCAGTTTAACATGAGATGGTTCTAACAAATTGACCTCTCTCAAGATACAAAAAAAGGGGGCTCGAAGAGACTCCCCTTTTTGCCACCTTTAACATAAGTGCTATTGAGCCTTGCGCAGCCAGATTCTGAGCATTTGGGCCTCAGCAATCAGTCCATCTCTAAAATCAGGATGAGCAATTGAAATTAAAGCTTCTGCACGCTGCCAAGATGACAAGCCTTTAAGATTAACCTTGCCATACTCCGTAACCACAAACTGAACAGTCGTTCGAGTATCTGTAATCACTGAGCCCAACGTCATAACTGCTTTGATGCGAGAATGAACCTGCCCCTTTTTATCTGTAAAGGTTGAGGGTAAACAGATAAAACTTTTACCGCCTTTAGAATTATAAGCGGCTTCCACAAAATCCAACTGGCCGCCAGCACCACTAATAATATTAGATCCGGCTGTTTCTGAACAAACCTGACCTGCCAAGTCAATTTCCAAGGCACTGTTAATAGAAATCAGTTTATCGTTCTGCGAAGCGATAAATGGATGATTGGAATAATCCACAGGGTAAGCTGCCAATGAAGAGTTATCATGCATAAAATCATAGAGCTTCTTGGTTCCAGCTGCGAAGGCATAAACTATGCGGCCTCTGTCTAGTTGTTTGCGTAGTCCGGTAACCTTGCCTGCTTCCACCATATCTACAAAACCATCAACCAACATCTCTGTATGAATCCCTAAGTTCTTAAGCTCTGATTGGGCAATCATTTTTCCTAAGGCATTGGGCATCCCACCGATTCCCAATTGAATGCAGGCCCCATCCTCAATTTCCGGCAAGACATACTCGGCAATTCTTTTATCGATCTCCGATGCAGGCGCCGATGGTAATTCCGGAAGTCCCCTGTGCCCACCTTCAACTATATAATCCACGTTGGAAAGATGAACCGTATGGTCATATCCACCGTGGGCTCGTGGCATATCTTCATTGACCTCAACAATGACCGCTCGAGCTTTTTCAATCGCAGCGGCATAGTGAGATACCGAGACCCCAAAGCTGAAATAGCCATATTCGTCCATTGGAGCCACTTGGATGGCCACAACATCCGTCTGTAGATTTTCACGCAAATACCGCGGCACCTCTGAATATTTGATGGGAATATAATACGCTAAACCGTTTTGAGCCAACTTTCGTTCTCGGCCGCCAAGATGCCAACTATTCCAGATAAAATGCTCTCCTGTAGAATCAGCATCCATACAAGCCATCGGCGTTAACATCACGCCTCCGCGCAACTTTACACCATGAAGTTCCTCTTTTCGCCGAGCCAAAGCTTCATCTAACAAACTGGGCATACTGGCACCCCAGGCAAACTCTATCCAATCTCCACTTCGGATCACCTTTACCGCTTCGTCTGCCGAGACACACTTCTTACGATACTCGTCCATGTTCATCGATACATCCCCTTTGCTCTTTATTCACTTTAACTTCTGCTCTAGACCAAAATTATGCTCTTTTCTTCTTATATGGATGCGGTCCAATCTCACTAAAGCTGTTCCACAATGAGGGCGATACCTTGTCCTCCACCAATGCATAGTGTCGCCAAACCACGCTGAGCCTTACTGCGCTTCATTTCATGAAGCAAGGATACGAGAATACGTGTTCCCGAAGCACCAACAGGGTGCCCCAAAGCAATGGCCCCACCATTGACATTCGTCTTTCCCATATCGAGTTGAAGTTCTTTAGCCACTTCTAAGGTTTGCGCAGCAAAGGCTTCATTAGCTTCTACCAAGTCGATATCCTCGATTTTTAACCCAGCTTTTTGCAAGGCTTTACGACTTGCCGGGATGGGACCTGTTCCCATAATCTTAGGATCTACACCGGCCGAAGCCCAGGACGTGATTTTTACTAAGGGCGTCAAGCCTAATTGCTCTGCTTTTTCCTTAGCCATGACAACGACGGCGGCGGCTCCATCATTAATTCCTGAAGCATTGGCGGCAGTGACGGTTCCATCCTTTTTAAAAGCGGGCCGTAACTTAGCCAAAGATTCATACGTCGCGCCAAACCGTGGGAATTCATCTTGGGAGACAACAATAGGGTCTCCTTTACGTTGAGGAATAGACACTGCTACAATTTCTTCATTGAATTTCCCGGCTTTTATAGCAACTTCCGCACGATTTTGACTGGACACTGCATAACGATCTTGTTCCTCGCGGGAAATACCAAACTGTTCCGCAATGTTTTCAGCCGTTATACCCATGTGAATGTTGTCAAAGGCATCTGTTAAGCCATCGTTAACCATTGCATCGATAAGAGTACCATTACCCATTCGATACCCAGTACGCGCCTTGGGGAGCACATAAGGAGCCAAAGACATATTCTCCATCCCACCGGCAACCACGATCTCAGCATCCCCGGCAATAATGGCTTGAGCTGCACAAACAATCGATTTAATCCCGGATCCACAGACCTTATTCAACGTCCAGGCAGGAATTTCTTGAGGAATTCCTGCTTGGATAGCCGCTTGACGAGCAGGATTTTGTCCTAAGCCAGCTTGTATGACGTTACCCAAGATCACCTCATCGACTTGATCAGGGGTAATTCCCGCTCTAAGAATCGCTTCTTTGATGGCAATTGCGCCCAAATCAACCGCTGGTATTTGCCCTAAAGCAGCGCAAAAAGAACCTACTGGCGTGCGCACTGCACTCACAATAACAACGTCTCTCATTGATAAACACATCTCCTTCAAATTGTTTGGCCTATAGTACAAAGGACTATTAGCGGCCAATCCTCTAAAGCCTCATTTAAATGACAGGTCCTATTCAGAGAAGCGCCTCGAGAGGCGCTTCTCTGAATGTTCTTCTCTATATCAAAGAATGATCTTGAAGTCACTGCTTCCTGCAAGGTACAGCTATCAATCCTTGAGAATGTGACTGCTGATCACAACTCGTTGCATTTCACTGGTTCCCTCATAGATCTCTGTAATTTTGGCATCCCGCATCATGCGCTCAACCGGATATTCACGAGTGTAACCGTAACCGCCATGAATTTGAACAGCCTGAGTGGTTACCCACATTGCCGTCTCGGAAGCAAAAAGTTTGGCCATAGCAGCAGCCTTAGAAACAGGTTTATGGGCAGAAGCCAGATAAGCGGCTTGATAGACGAGAAGTCGAGCAGCTTCAATTTGTGTCGCCATATCAGCCAACTTAAATTGAGTAATTTGGAATTCAGACAGTGGTTTGCCAAACTGCTCTCTTAATTTGGAATATTTCATCGCTTGCTCATAAGCACCTTGGGCAATCCCTAACGCTTGGGAAGCGATGCCGATTCTACCATAATCGAGCGTGATCATGGCAATTTTAAAGCCTTGTCCCTCTTCGCCGAGTAAGTTTTCAGCCGGAACACGGACATCTTCAAAAACTAATTCATAGGTGGCTGAAGAACGAATGCCCATCTTTTTCTCTTTTTTACCGAAGCTGAAGCCTGGCATTCCTTTTTCCACGATAAAGGCTGCGATCCCTCGATTTCCTTTGCTCTTATCCATTTGCGCCGTGACAACATACGTGTCCGCATAGTAGCCATTCGTAATAAAGATTTTGGTGCCATTGAGGATGTAATCATTGCCATCACGAACAGCCCTGGTACGTGTCCCTGAAGAATCTGAGCCAGCCATGGGTTCAGTCAAACCGAAAGCACCAAGTTTTTCACCAGTAGCCAAGGGCGTAAGATATTTTTTCTTTTGTTCTTCTGTACCAAATTTAGCGATGGGGTTGGCACATAAACTAGCATGGGCCGAAATAGTAACGCCTACGGAGGCATCGACTCGAGACAGCTCCTCTACCGTGATGGCATAAGCGATGTAGTCTGCTCCGACACCACCAAATTCTTCGGGAAATGTTACCCCAGCCAGGCCAAGCTCCCCCGCTTTTTTCCAAATTTCTTGCGAAAATTCTTCCTTCTCATCGCGCTCTTCAGCCCCAGGGCCACATTCTTTCTCAGCAAAATCACGAACCATTTTACGCATCATTTTATGTTCATCAGTTAATTCAAAAATCATCTCAATCTTCCTCTCTTTTCTCAAATCTCTTGTTCTTTTTTCCCTGGCTCTTCTCACCATTTACCTAAGTTCTAATTCGACGTCCGATATTACCGGATACTATCGTCCTTCAAAATTAGGTTTACTTTTTTCGCAAAAGGCAGTACATCCCGCTTTTTGATCCTGGGTACTACAAGTGAGGCCAAAAATCCCAGCTTCAAAGGCTTGTGCGCTGTCTAAGTCCATATTGCACCCATGTTGGATAGCGCTTTTGCTTAACTGAACTGCCAATGGAGCGCGTGCTGCAATTCTTTCAGCAAGTTTTTGGGCTTCTTCCATGAGAGTATCTAAAGGATAGATGTGATTCACTAACCCAATACGATAAGCTTCGTGGGCATCAATTATGTCTCCGGTAAAAAGCAGCTCGCTGGCTAATCCTGTGCCGACTAGGCGGGGTAAACGCTGAGTTCCCCCAAATCCGGCTGTTAGTCCAAGGGTTACTTCCGGCTGACCAAACTTTGAATTTTCACTAGCTAAACGAATATCGCAGGCCATAGCCAACTCACACCCACCACCTAAAGCGAATCCTTTGATTGCGGCGATTACAGGCTGAGGCAAATGTTCAATTTTTCGTAAAGTTTTGTGGCCTAATTGGGCAAAACGTCGGCCTTCTAAAGCATCGAAGTTTTTCATCTGAGAAATATCTGCTCCGGCAACAAAAGCCTTATCTCCGCTTCCTGTGAGAATCACAACTTTGACACTGGAATCCCTCCCCAGCTCATCGAGCACGGTGGACAGTTCCAACAAGGTGTCACTATTCAAGGCATTAAAGGCTTTGGGACGATTGATTGTCAGAACGGCTACCGCACCGTTCTGTTCCAATAATAGATTGGTATACTCCACGCTGTCTCCTCCTCCCTATAACGACTCTCTTTAATCAAATGTCCTATCCTATCTCCAAAAGAGAGGGATACCAATTTATGGATTTTATAAATAATTGCTTACTCTATGCTTCGTATTTATAAAAACCGCGGCCAGATTTTCGTCCCAGCCAACCCGCTTTAACATATTTGCGGAGTAATGGGCACGGACGATAAGTTTCGCCCAAATTCTCGTGAAGTGTTTCCATAATTGACAGAACGGTATCCAGTCCAATTAAATCAGCTAACGCCAGCGGACCCATCGGGTGATTGCAGCCCAACTTCATAACATTATCAATCGCTTCAACCGAGGCGATCCCTCTGTATAACGTACGCACCGCTTCATTGAGCATGGGGATTAAAATCCGGTTAGCGACAAATCCGGGAGCATCATTGACTTCTACCGGAGTTTTACCGATGTCTTGGCTGAGAGTTTCGATGGTTTTATACACTTCGTCACTAGTAGCCAAGCCACGAATAACCTCAACGAGCTTCATAGCAGGTACAGGATTCATAAAATGCATCCCGATCACACGATCCGGGCGTTTAGTGAAGGCAGCGACCTCAGTGATGGGTAAGGAGGAAGTATTCGTGGCGAGAATAGTATTTTTAGGGCAAATTACATCCAGTTGAGCAAAAATTTGACCCTTAATCGCCATGTTTTCAACGGCTGCTTCGATGACCAAATCTGCCGCTGCGGCATCTTGTAGAGAGGTAGATCTAGTGATTCGTCCTAAGATATGTTCTTTTTCCTCCGCCTTAAGTTTGCCTTTATCCACACTGCGGCTGAGGTTCTTGTCGATGATTCCGAGACCCCGATCTACATATTCATCTTTAATGTCATTTAAAATGACAGAGTAACCTGCTTGAGCAGCAACCTGGGCAATACCCCCACCCATTTGTCCCGCTCCAATAACCATGATTGTCTTCACGCTAACTCCTCCTTATGTTTGTCGAATTACACTCCTTATCAAGGAATTTTGTAATCTATTGAATTGTTTTGCAATTCCCATGCCAATAAAAATTCAATCAATTCTAACTCTTCAATTTTCCCTGATACCAAGGGGTACAGGCTGATTTATTCCATAAACCTCTATAAACCTAGCTCATACGGGTGTACACGATTTTCTACACTTCCTATGTTTTAAGATTACGAATCCTTTTAGTAGCCACAAAGTATGGATAAATGTGCACAAAAAATACATGTATCGTTTGTATACATGTATAAATTTGCTGAATTTAAGTCATATTTTGTCGGATATTAAATTGTAATTACTAATTTTCGGCAATCACCTGTCAACCAATGGATACATGTATTTATTAGTTGACACTGCACCTAACCCAGAGCTAAACTGGATTACAAGTTCTAGTGCTTAGAAGTGTTAACAATGGTGTACATTTTGATAATCCTATTTCTCGAAGGATTGGACGGGCAAAAAGACTGTAACCTTTGGTATCAACGAAGACAGAAAATTTAGAATCCAGGGAGAGGTTTGTGGCATAGCAATTGCATATAATTTCGTCAACATCAGGTATTGCCTTGTTAGTAATAGTCAGAAAATAGGCTATTCTCAAACCCTTTCGATAGTTTGTCAATAAGTTAATTTTCTTCAAAAAAGAATATTCAGATAGCATAACCCGGACAAATGGAGAGTGTTATTTATTGATATAGAGGATCTAGGAAGGAAGATACATCATCATGGAACAGCATTTTTTTGTGTTCAAAGATGTGGCAGAAACCAAGAACATTACTTCGTCAGCTAAGAAACTTCATATGAGTCAACCCAGTATTAGTTTGCAGATTCATAGTCTGGAAAATGAGTATGGTGCTCGTTTTTTTGATCGCACCAACAAAGGTGTCACATTGACTAAAGAAGGCCAAATCTTTTATACCCACGTTCGGAGTGTCTTGGACCTGCTTTCGAAGGCGAAAGAGCAGATCAGAACCCTGGCAAAAGATCAAAGAGGACTGATTTACCTGGGGGCGACTTTATCAATCGGAGAATATATTCTTCCCAACATTCTAGCGTTTATGTACAAAACTCATCCCGACGTGACTTTTAAAGTAAAGATTGCCAATACTGAGTCGATTTCCAAAGATGTTTTAGAGAGAAAAATCCATATTGGCCTAATCGAAGGACCAGTCCCGAGGCATCAAGACCTTAATGTAGAAAGTTTTTGGGAAGACGAGTTGGTAGTAGCAATTCCTTATTTTCACCACTGGGCGTCAAGGGACAGCATCGGTTTAGCCGAACTCCCCTATGAACGTCTGGTGACACGTGAGAATGGTTCTGGGACTCGAAAGGTGATGGAGATGGCCCTTAAAGAGAGAGGACTTGATCCGGATCAATTAAATATAACCATGGAATTGGGAAGTACTCAAGCGATTAAAGAACTGGTTGCGGCTGGACTTGGAATTACCATCATCTCTTCTTTGACCATTACTCGGGAATGCGATCAGAAACAACTAAAAATTTTAAAAATTCGAGATTTACCAATACATCGACCTCTCAGTATCCTCACCAATAGCCAAACCACCCAGACTAAAGATGAGCGTATCTTAATCAACTTACTTCATGATCACAGATTGCTATCGGACATTTTCAACGGTGTTCCGGTGACTAATTTAGAAGAGTATGGATGGGACAAGGGAAATATCTCATAGGAGGTCTTGCTATGAATAAAACGATTAATTCCCTGTATTTCAGCGCAACAGATACAACTAAAAAAATTGTATCTGGAATAGCAAAGGGGATTTCGGCTACTATTGAGGGTGAAATGACCATCAATACGATCGATTTTACATTACCGAAAGTTAGAATAAAAGCCGTGTCTTTTTCAGAGCGGGATATTGTCGTCATTGGGGTTCCCGTCTATGCAGGAAGGGTTCCCAACGTACTACTGAACTATTTAAATTCTCTTACAGGTAACGGTGCCTTAGCAATCCCTGTAGTTGTTTATGGTAACAGAAACTATGACGATGCCTTAATAGAGTTAACAGATATTCTTGAATTCAACGGATTTAAAGTTATTGCCGGAGGAGCATTTATTGGAGAGCACTCATTTTCAGTGACTCTTGCCAAAAACAGACCTGATGAACAGGATATGGCCATAGTTAGTGATTTCTCCAAGCAAATATCTACAAAAATAATAACTCAAGAGAGGATTCATACTGTAGCTGTGAATGGAAATCGACCTTATAGAAACTATTATATGCCCCTAAAAAAAGATGGCAGTTCTGTGGATCTTAGAAAGGTTGTTCCAAAAACAAATAGTAATTGTCTTGCCTGTAAACTTTGTGTCAATGCCTGTCCTATGGGTTCTATCGATGCTGAAGATGTCTCTAAATTAATTGGAATTTGTATCAAATGTGGTGCCTGCATAAAAAAATGTCCTGCGCAGGCAAAGTATTATGATGATAAGGATTATTTAAGACATAAACAGGAATTAGAAATTGAATATACTTCTCGAAGAGTACCCGAATTATTTCTATAAAAATAATTTAAGCAATAGTACGTGAATCGAAGGACTTAATATCAGCCTACAGCTAATCATAAGATAATACTAATAATTCCGGAGGTTTACCAATGTTACTAGAAGGACAAGCCAACTTGATTACTCTTGACGAAATTCTAGAGAATACGAATAACGCCATCATAGCCGTTGACCCCCAAGGCCTTATTCTTTACGCTAATCGCGCTGTTTTCAATATTTTAAAGATCCCTGTTCAAGATTTGGTAGGACAGTCTGCAACCACTTATTTTCCAGATACCGGATTGATGAGAGTTTTCGAGAATGGCGTTGCTGAGTTAGGTCAGCAGATGACACTTGATAATACAGTTTTATTGACTAATCGAACCCCAATCTATCTTAATGGTGAGTTAGTTGGAGCTGTGGCTGTTTTCCAAGACATAACGCTTCTGCAAAATTTCATTGACAACTTAGTTATGGAGCACGAGAAAACCAAGCAGCTCCAACTCACCCTCGAAGTTGTCCTTAATATTGCTTATGATGGGCTGATTGTGGTTAACAAAGAAGGGGTTGTAACCATGACGAATCAGGCCTTTGCCAGCTTTTTTGGGAAATCCCCTCAGGATTTGATTGGCAGACCAATTACTGAAATCTACAAAAACCACAAATTCACCGACGTTCTGGAAACAGGGTTACCTGTGTACGGCTATATTCATGACTTAAACGGACACGAAATTATCGCCAGCAGAATTCCGATTATAATGAATGGTAAAATAGTGGGCGCTTTGGGGAAAATTGTGTTCAAAAACGTCAACGAACTTTACGCCTTGACAAAGAAAGTCAATTCATTGCGCTCTGAACTGGACTACTATAAGAAAACTATCTTAAAAGAGAATCGCTCGGTCAGGGAACTCTTAAAAGGAAAAAATCCCCTTATGATTTCTTTGGTTCAGACTGCCTTGCGCGTAGCCAAATCAGGGTCTACCGTACTCTTGCGGGGAGAAAATGGGACGGGTAAAGAATTATTTGCCCAACTACTTCATAAAGAAAGCTCCCGTTGGCAAGGCCCCTTTATCAAGGTAAACTGTGCTGCTGTACCAGGGAACTTACTAGAATCCGAATTGTTTGGTTATGACGAAGGAGCATTTACCGGAGCCCGTAAAGGAGGGAAGCTAGGAAAATTTGAATTAGCGGACGGAGGAACCTTGTTCCTTGACGAAATAGGAGATATGGAATTGGCTATGCAAGCAAAATTATTGCGTGTCATCCAAGAGCGGGAATTTGAACGGTTAGGAAGTAATAAACCTCGTAATGTAGACGTACGATTGGTTGCCGCGACCAATCGAGATCTTGAAGCTATGATTCGCAATAAACAGTTCCGCGAGGACCTCTATTACCGCTTAAATGTCGTGACCTTAACTATCCCTCCTTTACGAGAAAGGAAGGACGACATTGAGGCTTTAATTGAAACATTTTTAAAGAAGTTTAATCTTCAGTTTTCACAATCCGTGACAGGAATAACAGAAGAAGCGCTAGACGTTCTGATGAAACATCGCTGGCCCGGTAACATTCGCGAACTTGAAAATATTATTGAACGGGCCTTTAATCTGCTGGATGGATCAGAAATTCAGCTTAAGCACTTACCAAACTATTTGCAAATCTTAGCCGCTGTCAATGAAAAGCGCCCTTTTATTGAAGGGTCACTTGAAAATATTCTCAATGGGGTGGAAAAAGAGGCTCTCATCTATGCCATGGAGGCTGCAAATGGGAATAAAGTTCAAGCAGCTAAAGCCTTAGGTTTATCCCGGGCAGGCTTGTACAAGAAATTATTCAAACATCAGTTACGCTAGAACTATAGCGACCGGCACAATTTTATGCTCCGTCCTAGCGGAGAGATAGAGCCTATAAAGCGAGAGACGATGGATGATATACGGCTTGAAAGCCGAACGATGAGTTTTAAGAAATGAGGTGTTTTAGTCGATGTATCTTTTTAACCGATCAATCTCGGTAAATGTCCGTTCAATCGACAACAAGGCAGTAACTATTGAAGGCACTTTACTAGATAGCTATCATGAACTTTATTTAAACCTTGAAGTCAATCTGGAGAGTAATACAATTACTTCAGCTGCTGGCGAACTCCGTCGGGTTCCGTATAATGATTGTAAAAAAACTCAAGTACAGATTCAAAACCTAGTTGGGATTAATTTAGCTCTTAATGTGCGTAAGCAAATTCAAGCGGCAGTGGGTTTAGATTGCGGATGCACTCATTTGACTGACCTCACGCTTGAGTGTCTTAAATGCCTTGCCAACTATAAAGAAAATTCCCCCAAACTATTGTCCGAGGAAACATAAAGGGCTGCAAAAACCTAGACGCACGGCAATTTATCAAGAAGTGCCCCCAGACCTTGCGCCGCAAGGTTTCGGGGCACTTCTTGTGCCTACAGACTGTCGAGCTCGAGCTCACCGTTTGCGATGAGAGCAATTAATAATTATTACTTACCACCCACATTATTTTAACCTCACTCTAGAGCACTGGTTAAATTAGGAATAAGATTATTACCTTTGGGGCTGCCTATTCCGGTTAGATAATCATATCCGATCTTTGCAGAGTATCCGTTGTTCCCTTTATTAATATCATGATAGTTTGCCTTGTAACCTGCTCTGCCGTTCTTCACTGCCAAGCTGTAAAGATCTGTTATGGCATCGAAACTTGTCAATGGGGTAGTCCTCCCTTGGTCAGCCAGGGCTATCATTGCTGCCCACACCGGTGCCGCAAAACTTGTACCCCCAGCTTCAAACCACCCCGATTTACCTCTAGACGGTGTGCTGTCATAGACTGGCACGCCAGTGATAGGATCTGCGTCAAAGGACACATCCGGAACGTTACGATGTGGGCCAACGATAGCCGACCAATGACTTTGGTAACTCGGCATAGCCATGTAGAGACTTGTCCCACCACCTGACTCTGACCATCCGGACTCGCTAAGGTAACCATCATTTGTGCCAACGGCTAAGGTAGTCCCGCCAACGGCTAATACGTTTGGAGAAGCAGCCGGCCATTCCACGCCAGCCCCGTTATCACCGGAAGCTGCAACATATACGACACCGGGATGCTTAAAGTGCGATTCATAATGGACTTCTGAGGGGAATTCATCTACTCCCCAGCTATTTGAAACAACCTGTGCCCCGTGCGAGGTCGCATAATCAATAGCTGTAATAAAATCAGAGACTGAACTAGATCTGGCAACCACTAACAAGATTTTAGCACCGGGAGCTATGGCATGCGCCCACTCAACATCAAGAGATGTTTCGGCTGCCCACTCAGGGTCGCTTTGAGGTTCCCCCCCGGGATACGCTATGCTTAGGATAGCGGGAGGAAGACTAAATTGTTTGTCGAAAATTGTTAAGTCATGTATTATAGTAGGACTCCCGTTGGCATCAACAATGGCAATCGTCTGACCGCTACCCATCGCAGATAACTGGTTGAGACCACATGCCCTGCTGATTTGTGCAGGAGAATAACCGAATGGAGTAGAAGCGCTGCTCCCTGGTTCAATATGAATTAGCGGTTGTGCTTCCCTTTCTAATCCTGGACTGGAGGCGAAATCAACTACTGAAAAAATCAAGGTAGTAACAACAATAATCATTGTTAGATTACGCAGTTTTTTCATATCTTCCCCCTTCCCTTCTTGAACCCATATGTCTCTGTTTACAGTAGCGATCATTCATTCATGACAGACCTTATTACCATGTACTACTCCCATACTAAAGTGTTGTTATAGTGTTGTTATAAAAGAAACAAGCTCAGGTGGGTATGTCGAAATAATACTGTAATAATTGACATAATTCAACATGTAAGATATTCATATACTAGTATAAATTTGGTATTAATTTAAATTTAAATGGCGCCGGAAAGCCAAGTACAGCATCTTTGTTTAGTTTTCTTTGATTGGTTTTCTTAGATCCTCTCTATAGACCAAAACAAAGAAGGTATAATTCCTTCTGAGGAATTATACCTTCTTTAATAGTAAGGGACTTTTTCAGAGCCTTTTAACTTTGCGATCCTCTTCTATATCTTTCGCCAGTAATTGTTCCATTAAACACCTAGGCGAAATCTAAACCTTTTACCAACCACGGTGTCTTGAAGATTCGGCGTGGCCTCTCCGGAATTCTTCGTGGCCTCTTCGATATTCTTCGCGACCTCTTCTATATTCGTCACGGCCTCTTTGATATTCGTTTCCCCACCATTGATTACCGCCCCAATGAGCGCCACTTCTAACTCTAATCCTTTCCCCAACATGGATTCTATGAGGATTTGTGATTTGAGGATTTAAATTCATCAAGTCTCTAACCGTTGTATTATGATCCACAGCAATACTGTGCAAGGAATCTCCCGGTTGAACATAATAGTACATTACACAACATCCCTTCAATTACATTTTTTACCACATTTATATATATGCAGGGACAATTTTTCCTCGTGCACGTACTTTAATTGTATTTGCCGTTTATTGGTGATTGTGTTTCTGAGTTTCAAGTAGTTTACGGATTTCAATAATATTTGCATTAATGCTATTTATCTTTTTCACAAACCATACGACAAGAACTATAATTACCATTGGTATTGCAACAACTGGTAAGAAGATGACTAAACTTTCGATTGGAGAAATAAACGCAGGAAAAATTGACATCCCCCAAGCCCTCCTTTTTGAATCCTAATAATTTTCCAGCATATCTCTTGGTATACTTGCTAATATCACTTAACGGTTGACAAGAGTAAACCTTGCGGAGCATATTATTCAGCTATGAAGTAGCATGAGCAACTAACTCATCAATTCTAGTCCTTTTGGTATAATCGGTTGGCTTGTAAAAGATTTCGAGGATACCTATTTCATCAGAATTAAGCTTCTTATTCCTTATTTTTTTCCATTGTATGGATAGTCTAAGTAATGTCATAAGCATCTTGTCAAAAGAATTGAGTTTACGGTAATCAAACCCACCCCTAAAATAATAAAACTGAATAATTTCTTGTTGATCCAAAGTAAAATTCTTGCTGATCACTTCTCTTACTCCCTCTTCTCTTAAAGGCGACATCCCAGTGGCGAAAACTATAACTTTTTTACCTTTCAATTTTTCGATACTTTGCGTTATAAACTTGACTCCATTTATACCCACTGTATAGAGACCTCCGCCATAAATCACACAGTCATAGGCTGAGAGGATATTAGTAGAAACTTTCGAAGCATGAAAAATATCAGCTGACAACTCCTCAGAAATCCATTCTGCGTATTTCTTTGTAAAACCTGTTTTCGACTTGTAGATTACCAGAGTTTTCAAACGCTTTGCCTTTTCCATATTCGAAACAATTATCAGAGGACTTGAGGATTTCATTATACGCCTCCCTGTTCAAACTTGCTGAAATCCAGTTTTGCATTTCCATGTTTCATGGGCCGCCATTTAACGAAGTATTTTCACTATTGTATCAATTGTTTCGTCGATATCACTAACCGTGATCCCCCAGTGAGTTACTAGCCTACATGTTGTTGGGTCAACGACTTTGACTTTTATACCGTATTCTGCTAAAGAGTTGGACAAATATAAAGCATCTTTCCCTACACTTCCAAGATTAATTTGAACAATATTTGTTAAGGTCTTCTCCACATTAACTAAACTCTCGTTAAATCTGGCAAGTTCAATAGCTAATCGCTTCGCATTTATATGATCATCTTCAATCCTAACGATCATGGTTTGAAGTGCGACAATACCAGCAGCAGCCATATGACCAGCCTGCGCCATTCCACCACCAATTCTCTGCCTTACTCTCCGTGCTTGTTCAATGAAATCTTTTGTACCTAGCAGAATGGCTCCAACGGGAGCGCTTAATCCTTTACAAAGAGAAAATTGCACGACATCGATGTCTTGGCATAAGAGTTTAGGCTCGATTTTCAAAGCAGTTGTAGCATTAAAAATTCGAGCTCCATCTAAAAAAACCAGTAAATCATATTTATGGGCCAACATCGATATTTCTGACATGTATTCTTGAGACAGCGGAATACCAAGATTTAAATCATATGTATTTTCTAAACATAGAACCCGTGTTATAGGTAATTGTAGCCCACGATTTCTAATAGCTCGTTGAAGACCAGGTAAATCAAACTTTCCGTTTAAACTTCGTAGTGGTCTGGCCTGAACACCAGAAAGAGCCGCTAAACCACCAGTTTCCATATTATAAATATGGGACTCTTCACCTACTAAAACCTCGTCTCCACGTTGAGTAGAGGTCATCATTGCTATTTGATTCGCCATTGTAGCTGAAATGACAAATAATCCTGCTTCTTTTCCAAACATTTGAGCACTCATGTCTTCCAAATATTTTACTGTTGGATCTTCACCAGCAAAATCATCTCCGACTTCAGCATTTGCCATTGCTTGACGCATCTCAAATGTAGCTAATGTTACTGCATCGCTTCTATAATCCCTGATTGATTTCATTTGTGCCCCCAGAAATTAGAATTTTTCCTTTATATTACTTCACCGTATTTAATCCACCTGAATTATATCCAACGTTATAAAAATATTCTACTACTAAATCTAATCCTAGCAGAAAATTGCGGACAATTATCCAAAGATTCTTCTAACCCTTGACGATATTGTCGTCGGAAGAAATTTTGCAGGTATCCACCATCTCAATCTGCTCGACTGGCTGTTGAAATCGTGCGAATTGCTATGCTAAAACTATGCTAAAATTCCTACGATTCTGGGTGTGATTCTTAATTTTCGACTCCAAAACAGAACCCCTTGACCATTTAGGTTAAGGGGTTCTGTTTTGGAGTCGAAATGCAATATGCTTTGCGAGAGCCTCCGATACGCTCAATCCGGAAGGCTGGCTCTGAAAATCCGGAACCGTGGTTCTGTTCAAACTATTTTACATTTCTGTTCAATCTTTTTTACTTGTGTTCAAACATTTTTAATACTGTTCAAACTTTTTTACATCGCTACAAAAAACGCTGTGAGGTATATCTACAAATGGCATAAAATCCGAACTTAAAACATTTATTTCATCATAGCTGAATGGCACCTTGTATAATTTATAACGGCATAAACCGCCATTTGTATAAGATAAAACGACATAAACCGATCTAATGATTTCTTTTTTTAACTACCCCGACCTTGTAGCGAAGTTTCGCCTGATTTATTGCCTCGGTCACTTCTGGATATAACTTTAGAGTTTCTCTGTTCACCCCAAGGTGATTTGCTATATCCTGTACGTTTACATTCGTACGAGAAGCTGCAAGTGTCTCCACTGCGATATATACACCATCAATCAATTCCTCCTTGTAAGATAGATATAGGGTTGATGGTTTAAAACCAACCCGAACGTTCCTTGATAACTCACACTTTAATGTTCAGATGAATTAGTTGACACGCTTTGATCTCAACCACTAAATATCGTGGTATAATCACTTTT
>JARLHW010000286.1 GCA_031292075.1 Desulfosporosinus sp. | reverse complement strand
AGGGGCCGCGCACTCCTGTTCATCCTTACGGCATTTGCAAGATGTTCGACACAGGCACCTGATTCGTTGCAGAAAGCTTCGTGCCGTCCCACGCGAACACCCTGGCTTTGTAACTGTCGTTCGTATCCTCAGGAAGTATGAAGCTCAGGCTGAGCGGCTTCGTGGCAGCCGCCCTGCCACTCTTGTCGAGGTCCACGGTACCGCTAGTCATTTTCACCATAGTTCCCGCCTCGTCGTAAAGTGCGAGCAGCACTAGGGCGTTTTGAGGCTTCGCCTGGGTATTGGTCGCGGTAATGTCGGCTGTCAGCAATTGATTGGGCGAAAGCGCCTTCGCGTCTTTCTGATTGCCCACCGAAAAGGACGCCGCAAGCAGGACATCGTATTCCCCGCTTGCGTAAACGCCGAGATTGCCCACGTCGAGGCTGATTGGCCCTGTGGAATTTGCCCCGCTATACGTGACGGAGACGGGCGTCCCGTTGTCGGAAATGCCGAGCACACTACCGTTGCTGGCGTTTACCATAAGGTTATTGGTACTGAAATCCTTGAAGGACACGCCTATGCGCTTGGTGTTGCTATAGACGAGCACCACGTTAAGCGGCGACAGGTCCAGTTTATCCCCTACAGTGTAGGATAGCTGCGGGGGTGTGAACAACTCCACGCTCGTCACGTGGTCCACTATCAATTGCCCGGCCGAGGCCGTTATAGACGGATTGCTCCCGGTGGGGGCATAGTTGACGGTGACGCTGCTGCCGTCGTACGCGGCACTCAGCACGGTCCCGTCGGTGGGGCTCACGGTCAGATTGTTCGCCGCGAAGTCCGCAAGTGGGATGGTTTTCTCGGAGTTGTCGCTGTAGACCAGGTTCACCGTAAGGCCGGACAAATCGAGCACGTCCCCGGGGTTATAGTTCAGCTTCGGGGGCGAGGCGATTTTAATGCTGCTGACCGACATGGGAGATCCGCTCACCGGGTCACAGTCAAGCCCGTCGCCGGAGCTGTTGTAGGCCCCGACCTTGTAATAATAGGTAGTTCCCGATTGAGCGGTCTTATCCGTAAAGCTGGTCTTGGCGTTACCCGTGATGTCCCCGATCTTCGCGTAGTCTCCGTCTGCCGTATCGGAGCGGCTGATGTGGTAGCCGGCGCTGTTGGACGCCTGGTCCCACGTCAGGGATTCGCAATTAGGCCCAGACACGGCCTGCAGGTTTTGTGGAATGGAGGGCGGGTAGCTGCTGCCGTTTTGCGGCTGCACCAAGTAGGACACGACATTGCAAGTCTGAGGTGTAGACGAGCCGGGCACCGTCAAGTCGCAGCTATAGAAGACCAACTGCCAGTTGAAGCCGTAGTTCGGAAGGCCCGGCGGCAGGCCTTCCACGCTGCCAGTGACCTCCGTCGATTTGCTCGAGGTTGTCACATCAGAATCAACGTAGCCCACACCGGCATTGGCTCCCACCATCGCGCCAAAAACGGTTAGGCTGACCTCAAACGAAACATCCAGAGAATGGTCGAATGCCTGTTCCTGCGTGTCCGTTACTGTGATGTTCTGCGTCGTCTGGAAATTCGCTCCCAAGTCCGTGGACGAAGTGCCGGAACTCAGCAGCCACCCCGTTTTCGCTCCCGGAATGTCCGACACGGCTTGTGGGTAGGTCCGCGGATCGCCCGGCGTATGGTTCAGCACGTCGGAGCCGATGATCGGTGCCCCGGTAACGTTGGACGCGATGTTATTATATGTGCTGAGCGACATCTGCTTAGTCTGCGGTGCGTAGGGCACGTTGATGGTCACTTCAGTAGTATTACCGTTGGACGCAACAACCTTATAGCTATAGATGTCGCACGGAACGACCATGACCACAGCGGTGTCCGTCCCATAGCTGCCGGAATCCGTCCCATCTGCGCCCATGTTGTTCTGGTAGGTGATGCCCGTCGTGATGGACTTCGAGTGAGTCCAGGTGGACGTGAAGGAATACTCCACCGACGCCTTAAATTCTTCCTTGGCGACCTCGACGCCAAAAACGCTCTGCGACGCCTCATAGCCAACGGACACGCCCGCGGTCACATTGACGCCGTTGGATGACGATGTCCCCGATTCTGTCGACTGGCCGTACGCGGTGGAATAGTTGTTCAGGTTGCCGGCATAGTCGCTGTTCCGATCGGCAATCTCCTTATAGTAGGGTACTGCCCCCAGCACTGCGATCACGCTTGGATTGCTGAAAGCAAAGGTACTCTTATCCGGTTCGTAAGTCATACTCATTGCGTTCCCGTAAACGTCGGGTGCACAGATTGCCGGATACTGATAGGACACACCATTGGGCCGGATAGAGGTATTAAGCGTCGTAATGTTCCCCTTATCGTCGGCACTGCAATAGGTTATGACTACCCGTTCTTTACCTTTCCCAATAGTGCCATTCAGGTTATCATAATGCAGCATGACGATCTGCTCTTTACCTTCTGTGTTCCCGTCAAAATTCCCCACGACGGTATTTAAGATATAGGAGCTACCGTCAGAACCGATCCCGTCACCGTCACAGTTGATGTCCAGAAGTCCGTCCGAATTGCCGGGATCGAAGTTGAAGGCGCCGGTGTCGGCATATGTCCATGACTTAATGTCCTGTTTTACAAATTGCCCCTGAGCTAGGTTATAAAGGTAGAGGGTGCCTCCAATTTCGAGCGTTTGGGTGGCTCCCGGCGTCGGGGCCGTCAGGTTGACGCATTTCAAAGTCAGCGACGCTTGATTCTCAACGCCCCACATATTGCTCGGGTTGTGGCCTGTGCCACTCCCCTGGAACCCTATATCGTATACATTGCCCGTCAGATTACTGGGATAGGTGTCTGTTTGGGGGTCATAACTCGCGGTCGCCACATAGATATGCCCGTCGGACGCCTTTCCGCCCACGACGATGCTTTTGTTGCCGTCGCCGAGTACGTCCCCCACATCCACGCCGGGGGTCGTCAAATGGATAATTGCATTAGTGTTGTTAAAAAATAACCCCACCTTTTTCGGGGACTGCAAAGAATCCGAGTCGTAGATCAGAAGAGTCTGGCCACTAAAGAGACTGGCCTCCTCGGCGCCGGCGGTGGTCACCAAGAGATTCGCATATCCATCGTTGTTCGTGTCGGCCGACGTGATCGTGATCTGGTTCCCGAACTGGGGGAACGCCGGCATGCTGAACGTATGTTGTGCAATCAGTGTTAAGTTAAAATTATTATCTGAACTCAAGGTATAGACCGTGTGGTCAATGAGCGCGGCGAGCTCGTCCCTGCCGCCTTTGTTAAAGTCGCCGGCCACAATGTTGACGGGATACTCAAAGCCTTTACCGTCCGTGCTGGCCGGCATTGGGATTGGGATTTTGCTTAACTGAAACGTAGTCTCGCTACTGCCATTAGAGGTTTTTTTATCTGCACCAATATTGTAGTTTCTTATGATGATGAAAGGGTAACAGGTATTGCCGGGCGTTGGAACTAACACCAGCGTTACGTCCTCCTGCCTGCCATCACCGTTCAGATCCGCGGCGGTCATTGCCTTCACGTCGTTGTTGTAGTAATCGTCGATGATGTTGGCGGTGGTGGAGTTGTTGCCAGTGCGGGGGCTGGCAGGGACGATATCGCTAGTGTTGCTCATAAAACTCTGGTAGCTGGTTGTTGGTCCTAAGATGCCGAGGGTTTGGACGGTGGTCAGGTAGCTGGGTTTCACGTAGGTGGTCATCCCCATGTTCGAACCATTCCATTGATATCCCGAGATGGCAAGGTTCGACACCCTGTTCATGTAGGTCGTGGAAGCCCCCAGCGGGTTGTTTGTGTTTTTGTTCACCGTATTGCCCTGCGCATCCGTCATGTTGGGCTGCGTCGTCGTAAAGCCGAAATTTCCCGCTTCAGTCGCTGTGTCCGAGGCCACCGGCAGCCCATTCCCATTGGTGGTCGCCTGATCTGCCAGCGCCGTCGGAAGCATTCCTTTGAACGGGAAGCCTGAAAACACCAGAGTCCAAATAAGGATGGTAATACCAATCCGTTTCAATAACCCCTTTCTGAATAAAACATGTTTTTTAGGCCATTTCGACAATTTTGCTTTTTCCATTTTTATAACCCCCTCCAATCGTTTTTATGTAAATTCTATAAATTATAAATTTCTCAATCTATTTTATTTGAGAGAGTTTCAGGCACTGTTTATCCACCATACTCGAATTTTTATCAAAATTCGTTGTTTAATCCCGGATCGCAAACAGGATATTGTCCACGGTAAGCCTGACCGGCAGGATAGTTTGCTCCCGGCCGCCTGCGTCCGGCCAGGAGAGTGTTTTATCCTCAATTTTCACCTTCCGGAAAGAATCAAGATTATTTAAAGCCAAGTAGGGAAGTGTTTTAATCAGTCTTTGCATATTGAACAGAATTTTATGGCCGTGTTCAAATTCGATCCACAGCGTAAAGTCATCTTGAGGTATTACATTGATCAGCTTGCACATGGAAGCTTTCTCCTTTCCATTGCATTATTTGCTAAAAAAATCACTCCATATGACTCATCATATAGAGTGATTTCTATTTTGAACATACGCCATATGGCGTATCTTTTATATAAATTGACTTTTTTAGTCATAAATAATAAACTTTTTGCTGCAAAATATTATAGTTTTAGATTATTCCATGCTTTTGCGCTATTTTTATCGCTGAGACCTTTCCATTTGCTTCAAGCTTTTGGTAGATATTTTGTAAATGTGTTTTCACTGTAGCCTGTGACATTGTAAGATGTGATGCAATCTCCTCTCTTTTTAAACCTTCAGCAGAAAGTGAAAGTACTTCCACTTCCCTTTGAGACAGTTTGACCTTAATTATCTGAGTACTCTTTAGACTTTCAATATATTGTTCGCTACATAGAAGAACTCTTTTTATATATTCGTTTTTCGCGTTATTATTTGATATTACTTTGAGCATATCAATAATATGCGGTGCATTTTCCACAAAAGGCATCATGATATTATCGGCCTCTCCTTTGACCAAGGCTCTTTCCAGAGCCGCCGTTCCTTCTTTCAGGCCATACAGATTATATTTGGCCACGGCCTCAAAAATATTGTTGTGAATGAAACCCAGTTGACTGCTGAAGATGGCGAAATACTCCTTAAAACTTTCCGCAAGCATTTCCAGTTCGATATAATTCTTAAACAGCATCACAGCCTTGCCGTAGATGATATAGTTAAAAGTCATGCCCTGTAAGAAAAGGTCGGCCGCCGTCATGTCCCCTATCTGCAGCCAATAGGGAATTTTTTCAAGTTGTCCCAGGCAAGAGTAGATATACCCCTTGCACAACTCGATGGTTGTATTATAAAGGCGATTGTTTTCGGCGCTTATATCTTTTTCCAACTGCTTGAGTATTTCAAGGGCTTGTTCTATTTTGCCCTGATAAATATAAAGTCTGATCAGGTTAAAATTGGCGCAGATAATCAGACTGGCTTGGGCATATGTTTTGGCCTTATAGATGGTTTTAAAGCTATTAAGCTCGGCGGCTTTCCAGTCGCCTGTTTCAAGGGCATATTCCGCGAGGGCCTGATATTCGCTTCCGGTCCCGCAGCCATTGGCATACTTCGGGAACAATGGGAATTTATCCAAAATAACCCCTAGGATCGTTTGCAGTGTGCCCTGCTCCCTGAAATAGATATAGAGCAAATGAGGGGAGCCAAATGTATACTCATTGCTTCTGATCATGATCCGGGATTGCCTGCCGTTTAATAATCTGATTATTTCATCGTTTCTGGCGCTCATTTGTTCGACCTCGTTGAACACTGTAAACTTCCTGATGATTAAGATTTCCGCCAAAATACTGTTCCGATAATCCTCGTCAATATTCTCCCTCTGCAGATAGACTTGTTCCAGATTATCCAGCCGTCGAATGCAATCCGCTTTCATTTCTTTATTTCTTCTCACGAGAGAAATAAAAATATATAGCAAATAGGCTATAGGATATTCATCCAGTAATATCTGGGGAGCCGTTTTAAACATTTCCAGGTGGCCGTCAAACCAGATAATATTATTGATATTGCGATCAGGCTTATCAATATCGGCGAGAATTCTCTCGACTTCTCCGGCGCGATACAGACAGCTATAGGCGGCAATATATTCTTTTTCTCCCAAATGCCATTCGCCTAAACGCCTATACAGATCTTGAAGCTCCTCTGTTGTAAATCTTTGTTTAATCCTTAAAAAATCAAGCAGAACATTGTGAATCTTATAGAACTTAGTTGCTTCATCATAGAAAACAAAGGCATTTTCCTTACAAAGCTTTTTCAGGAATTCGTTTGTTTTTTCTTCTTGTGTAATAAACCAAGCCTGTTTGGCCGTAAAATTATCCATTATGGAAAGCTTCAGTAAAAATTTCTGAATGTGCTCGCCATAGGCATTGAATAAGACATTTTCAATCAGTTCATCAATGGTTTTATTCATGCCGACAGGAATCCCTTTAGGGAGTCCCAGCAAGACCATATAGATAAGCGAGATCCAGCCGTCGGTATACTCGCTGATTTTTTCTATATCACTCTCCGCGATATTTTCATCCATCATTAATGCAAAGGCTCGGATCTCTTCCTTGGTTAGTTTCAAATGCTGCTGGGATATGACCTGACACATCCCTTTAGAAAAGAGTTCCGCAAAATCAAAATTGCTCGTATCCCTTGTAATAATTACGATATGTAAGTTGTCCAATCTTTCCATGACAATTTGTTTAAAAAGCTTATTAACCTGAAGATTTTGGGAAAGGTGATAGTCATCGATTACAAAGACAGTTTTGTCCTTAAAATCAAGATCGTTTAAGATTGACAAAACTCTTGCCCTCTGGGGCGCGTCAACCGGAAGTCCCAGACTTTTAAGCCTAATCCCTGCCTCGTCATTCAATTTGCCTACCTCAGCGGCAATTGAGTTCCAAATAAAAGAAGTTGAATCATCCGCGTTGAGGAAGGCAATCCATAACGGCGGGTTCTTATCTGAAACAAAAAAATCCCTAATCGCTGTCGTTTTGCCAAACCCCATTGGGGCCTCCACAATAGTAAGCGGATAATCATAAATAGCCAAGAGCATCTTATTAATTCGTTCTCTTTTTAATAATTTTACACTGTTTATTTTTATCACCCACCACTGTTACTATATTTTAGAGATACTTTCTTTTTTGCTAATCGGCTTTTTTACTATCTGGAATTACGACTTAGCAATATCATGTTATTCTATTCGACATTCCCGCTTATTTACCTTCTCTTTTCGGATTTTTCCGACTATAACGTCTGCTAAGCACCACGCGGTCCCAACGCTACCGGCGGGTAATTTGCTATTAAGAATTTGTCCGGATATTGCCAACACTACTTTACCTCTTTCCAATGGCCTTCCGGAAAGAGGTGCCATAACACTTGGTCACTCTTATTCAGTGCGTAAAATTGGTAATACTCCTGTTCCATAGATTTTATCTATAAGCCACAAACCTATGGTTTTTCGCCTGGAACATGTTAAATCGAACTTCAATGAAGTAACTCAACGTGCCCTGTCTCTGAGACATAGAAAGAAGCCATGTAGGCCAGAGGAATTTGGCCCTGTACCAGCGAAGGGGTCATAAGTGGCTTGTAATGTTTAGCAAATAACTAACTAACACTGTAACGGCAAAGATTTGAACTATGTTACGAATCTATTTTTGGAATCAGAACTTAAGATAATTACAGTTCATCAACCCTTACATCCAGCCATAGTTTACTGTTTTAACCCCTTGTTTGTTCCGATACTCGCGATTTTCGGAACTTTTATAGAAGGTTTAACAGTTTTTTACAAATGATTGCGGCTTATGACAGCTATGATGGAATTGGCCCAATTTGTTAATATACCTTTTCTGCGGGTTGTGCAAAAATACCCATAATATTTGGATACAAATTGATTTAAATTCTTCTCACCACGTCCTCTGGCCCTCCTGATTCCACCTAATAAGGCACAATAATCCGGACGAATAATAATGGTAAGGGGACACGATGCATCGTGCCCCCTTACTGCTACGTAAGAGAAACCCCTAGCGAAACCAAAACGCGTTTCTCTAGGGACTTCTTTTTTTCACAATTTTAAATTCCCCCGTACCAAGCCCAAAACCTCTCAGAGAAGTCGCGAGACACGGAGCGAAGCCTCTGCGCGAGTGGACCGCCAAACTTAGCTCAAGTGCTTCCCGCCCAAAGCGGGGCTGAGCACAAGGTCCCTTCTCGCCATCCTTGGCTACAGGGACACTCGGCCATCCATGCCGTCGGATGTCGCATCTGGCGGGAACCCCGCCCGCTTACATCAGGCGCTTGAGCTTAGTTTGGCCCACGACCACAGCGGCTGACCGAGTGTCTCGCGACTTCTCGCGGCGTCTTCTGCGTCTTATCCTCGCGGCGGCTTCTCCTAGCTAGTATCGTTTCCTGAGCGTCGTCGCCCCAATCCCCAACTCGTCGCGGTACTTAGCAACCGTACGCCTAGAAATCCCCATATCTTTGGCCTTGAGAAACTCTGCAAGCTTTTGATCCGAATAAGGGCTTTTCGGATTTTCTGAGGCAATAATTTCACGCAAAGCTCGTTTGATTTCCTCGGTCGTTATGTTCGAATCCTGATTAGGACCTCGCCCCATACTATTGGCAAAAAAGAATTTAAATTCGAAAATGCCGCGAGGGGTTTGCACGTATTTATTTGACGTCGCCCGACTGACGGTCGACTCATGAACCCCAATTTCCTCTGCGATATCCCTTAACGTCAGCGGGCGCAAATGATGAATTCCATGGCGAAGAAACTCTGTTTGCCACCTCACAATAGCATCCGCTACTTTGTAAAGAGTCAAACGCCGCTGCTCAATACTGCGAATGAGCCAGGCTGCCGCGTTCAGCTTTTGTTCTACAAATTTGCGAGTGTCAGTACCCTCCTCATGACTTAAGACCTCACGATAGGCTTTGTTTATCCCTAAGCGAGGTACTGTGAGGTCATTAACCAGGATAATAAACTCTCCTCCGATTTCTTCAATCACTACATCTGGAACAACATAGCGCACCTCTCCCAGACTGGAAAATCTACGGCCTGGTTTTGGATCCAGTTTCCGCACTAAGTCAGCCATTTCCTGAACCTTATTAATTGAAATTTTCAGAGTATGGGCAATTCGCTGCAGACGTCCTGCCGCTAAATCTTCAAGCTGCTTCAGAAACTCCGGAAATTCAGGAGGATAGTCTGAAAGGAGCGGTAACTGTAAGTGCAAACATTCCTCTAGACTTCGTGCCCCTACTCCCAACGGGTCTAAGGTTTGAACTAGAGCCAACGCTTCTTCGACTGTTTCAAGGGGGACATCCATTTCACAAGCAATATCTTCTAACGACAAGGTAAGGCAACCATTGTCGTTCAAATTTCCAACAATATACTCTGCGACAGATAAAGAAACTGAGACTTTTTGGAGATGAAGCTGTTCGAGTAAGTGCTCGAGCAACGTAGGCGCTGAAACTATAAAGGGATCAAACCGTTGTTTATCCTCAACAACCATCCGTTCTTGACGAACACGATGTTCATCTTGATCATGAAAATAATCCTGCCAGTCTACATCCCATTTCTCGTCGGCAAGGTTTCCCTCGGCCGAGGGAGCCTCGACTTCCCCTTTACTGTCCATAATCTCCTCTTGAGTTTCCAGCAAGGGATTATCCATAAGCTGACCCTCGACATACGTAGAAAGGTCAAGTGCGGATAACTGTAAAATAGTAATTGCTTGGCGCAATTCCGGAGTCATAATAAGTTTTTGAGTTTGTTCTATACTCAGTCCATACCCTAACCGCACTTTATTTCCCCCCCAATCCTCGGCTTTACGGAATCTGTATTCTGGAGGGGCAATTCATGAATTGCCCCTCCTATTTCCCGACTTTTTGGTTCCTGATTCGATCCGCCAATTCGTCGATTTTTCTCATCCGGTGATTGACTCCGGATTTACCGACTTTTGGCCGCAGCATTTCTCCAAGCTCTTTTAAACTGGCATCTGAATAGTCCAGTCGGAGCTCCGCTATGTCCCTAAGTGTGGAGGGCAAAGACTGTAACCCGATCGTATCCGCAATAAATTGAATGTTCTCGAGCTGACGCACTGCTGCATCGACAATTTTATCGAGATTAGCGGTCTCACAATTGACCAATCGATTCACTTGATTCCGAACATCTTTGAGCACTCGAACGTTTTCAAATTCCAAAAGGGCATGATGGGCTCCTATGAAGCCGATAAACTCTACAATGTGTTCACTCTCTTTAATATATACCACATACCAATGTTTGCGCATGCTAACTTTAGCCCCTAATTTAAAACGGTTAACCAACTGACATAAGGCTTTGGCATGCTGCGCATCATTACTGACAATTTCAAGGTGATATTCGCCCTCGGGGTTATTGATCGAGCCTCCAGCCAAAAAGGCCCCTCTCAAATAAGCTTTTTGATCGCAGCGCTTTTTAATAAGGTTGGGGGCAATTCCAAGGTAAATTTGTCCCTCTTCATCGACTAGGCCTAAATTTTGTAAATCGTCTAGTCCGCGGAGATAGATTTTGACCAAATACGAATTATTTTTCCGGAGTCTAAGCTTACGCCTAACTACAATTTCCACCGGACGCTTTAGTAAATCCTTAGCCAGGCGAACGATCTTACGTGCTACCGGAGCACTTTCAGTAATCACATTCAAGGCGTACTGTTGATTGGCACTAATTTGGAGTGTTCCGTCCATGCGAACCAATGCCGCCAACTCCGCTAACTCACAACAAGATTTTTGCCCACTTAAACGGGCCAGCTCTTCTTTAGTGACAGCACTAAAGGACAAATTCCCCAACCCCCTTAATCGAGGTTCGTGGTTCGAAGCACGAGGTTCGATTGGAAACGTTTGAAATTTCGATATCGAACATCTCCATCAACGCATCGTACTTCGTGCTTCATACCTCGTACATCACATTTTGCGCTTCGCTATGACTCTTTGCGGAGCTTCTGGGTGAGCAGATAGGCATCGACTAAATCAATTCGCTCTCCCATGGGTTTTAAACGAAAAAGTAAACGAACAAGTTCCTTCGCTAACCGATCTGAATCGTGGCGGACGACATCTCTTTCTTGCACCAAATGTGCCTCAAAATACTTGGCCCCCAGAAGTTCGACTTCTTTGGGATCTGCAATGACTGGAACGGCTTCTTCCTTAACATACCGTTTTAAACTTGTTGCCGTTACCTCTCCCTTATTGGCCAGCACCGCATCCACAAAACTTGGACCGCAATGGTCCAGAATCGCTTTAAGATGATCAGACACCCGGTAACCATCCGTCTCCCCTTTTTCGGTCATAACATTACATACATAGACGCAGGGAGCGTTCACTGCCCGGATTTTGTCTCTAAGACCTCCCACCAACAAATTAGGCAGCACACTCGTATAGAGGCTTCCTGGACCCAGAACAATAAGATCTGCCTCCTCAAGTGCCTGCAAAGCCTCAGGCAAAGGGCGAGCATCGCTGGGTTCAAGGTAAACTCTGTGAATCTTGCCCTCGGTAACCCGAACTGCCGTTTCCCCCTTGACACGGGTCCCATCCTCCAAGTCCGCCATAAGCACAACTTGTTCCAAGGTGGAAGGGAACACCTTTCCGCGTATCGCAAACACTTTACTGATCTTTTCAATCCCTTTTTGAAAATCGCCAAACGTATCGGTTAGCCCTGCCAGAAGCAGGTTTCCCAAACTATGCCCCTCAAGGGTTCCGCTTTCAAAACGATAAGAGAAGAGGGTGTCCATAATCTCCTCGGTATCAGCTAAAGCCACTAAGCAATTGCGCACGTCCCCCGGAGGTTGAATACCCATTTCAAGGCGTAATTTCCCCGAACTCCCGCCATCATCCGCAACCGTAACAATCGCTGTAAGATTACAACTGTACTGCTTAAGTCCGCGCAGGAGGGCTGAAAGCCCGGTTCCCCCACCAACTACGACAATCTTCGGACCTCTGCGCAGATGATGACGTGCATATATTACATCAACAATTCTCCCTTCGTTATCAGGGAGTACGGCTGAAATAATAGAATAGAGCATGCGTTTAAAACCTATGATGATGGCCAAAATTCCCAAAACAATGATGATGACACCGACTGGCACCGCTGTGTGGGGGGCACTGCCTGTCAGCCGATAGATAATTTCTCTGAACTGTAACTCAGCATAGCCGAGTGCCACTCCGTCATTCATGACTGAAAATCCCGTTGCAAAGAGGAAGATGCCCAGAACTGCAAGGATAAACCATCGTTTTACTCTCAATTTGGGGTAAAGCCACTTTAAATTTCGTAAGAACCCCTCAGTCATTTTAGGCTTCATCTCGCTGTTCCATGTTTTTGATTTTTCAAGGCATCTCGATGTTTAATATTGATGGCATATTGACGTTCTTTTAAGAATTTTCCCACCCGTTCAGCAATGGCCACAGACCGATGCTGTCCACCCGTACAGCCAATGCCAATGACTAGGTGAGTTTTGCCCTCCTTAACATAATTAGGCAGGATGTATTCCAGTAACGCCAAGTACTTCTCCATAAACTCTTGGGCCATGGGATTGCCAAAGACATAGTCCTGAACCAACGGATGTTCCCCAGTCAAGGGCCGTAAGGTTTCAACATAAAACGGATTCGGCAAAAACCGTACATCCATGACTAAGTCGGCGTCCATTGGAATCCCATATTTAAAGCCAAAGGAAATCACGGAAACTGCCATTTGTTCTAAACCCTGCACTTTCCCAAACAACTTAGCTACTTTAGTGCGGAGTTGTTGAGAGGTTAAAGCAGTCGTGTCAATAATGTTATCAGCACGGATTCGCAACTCCTCTAGTTGTTGACGTTCGGCTTGAATCCCATCTAAAACCCGTCCATGAGGAGAAAGAGGGTGCCGACGTCGGGATTCTTTATAACGGCGGATCAAGGTTTCATCCGAGGCATCCAAAAAAAGGACTTGGAGATCAAACCCTTCCTTCTCTAAATTACCTAAAGCTTCACTCAGTGAAGAAAAGAACTCTCCACCGCGCAAATCACAGACAATCGCTGCTTTGGAGACTTTTCCCCGGGACTGAGCACACAGCTCGGCAAATTTCACCAGGAAGGTGGGCGGTAAATTATCAACACAGAAAAACCCTTGATCTTCAAGACTTTGCATTGCCTGAGTTCTTCCGGCACCAGATAAACCTGTGATTACCACTAACTCTAATTCTTTTTTATCCATCCCTTTCACCCCCTATTCTAATTGGCACTTAAGGCTGCCCCTTAGCTAATAAAGCACTTCCGGCTTTTCCCTGAGCACTTGTGAGTGCATCCTGGGGCGAGGCGCTTCCTGTCAGCGCATTGTTCCAAGCCTCATCTTGCAGTGGAATCAATTTCCATTCCGGGGCATCTCCTTCTAACGACCAAGCCTTACTTAAGGCACTATTGGCCTGCGGAAAGACCCCTTGCTGGGCCTCTGGAAGACGATAATATCCCATATTGGCCGGTAGAAAACTTCCGGCTTGCATCAGCGCTCCTTCCACTCCCGGTGCAAGTAGTGCTTTTTCGACCGTTTGAATTGCCGGTCTCATGGCGTCATTTGTCGCGACCTCAGAATTGGCGATTCCCACAATTGTGCTTACAAGCGTTTGTCCTTGCCCACTCACCAAGGTACTCAGGGGTATGCTTGCCCAAGGTACATTTTGCTGAGTTAAAAGTTTGGCTTGACTCGCCCCCGCGATCAGATAGGGCGTTTGCCCACTCACGAAAGCTGTTAACGCGTTAGGATCAACTCGAAGGACTTTGGCGCTCTGCCAAGCCAAGAGTTGTTGAAGAAACGCGACATTATTGGGATCATCCATAACCGGTTTTCCTGCCTTGATCAGTTGCCCTCCTTGCCCATTCCACCATGCTGAAAGTGTGGCAGTATCCAAGGAAGTGATTGAAATCCCACCTTTGGCTGAAAAGAGATCGGCCAAATCAACCGGAACACTGGCCGTATCCGTTCTAAAATAAACTAAAGGAACATCTGTCAACCACGGAAGAGCATACCCCACTCCTCTAAATCGGAAACCGGCCAACGTTGCCGGAAATGCTTCCTGATCGACGTAGGCGGTTGGGGCCAGAGCTCCTTGCCCATAAAGTTGACGGAGAATATCTCTTGAAGCAATAAATATTTCCGGACCTTCCCCGCCTGCTTCTGCTTGGTAGGAAAAAGCCACAAAATTTTGTTCCGGCTCATATTTGAGTTTTATAATCACCTCGGGATGTGCCTTGGTGATTGTTTGAATCTGTCCCTGTAAAGCATCGGCCTCTGCCCCTTGCAGAGAATGCCAGATCTCCACCACCGCAGGGGCCGGTCCACCCGGTTGTCCCACTTGAGGTGTTCTCGTGCACCCTGTGACAAGTATAAATATAGCTAGTATGCAATACCAGTGGATTGTGGTTTTACACAGAAAATTTCGGGAACTCATTGCACTGCACTCCTATATCATAGTTCAAAGTTCATGGTTTGAATATCGAGTTTGCTCCTGAATAAGTTCAGCTTTCTTCCGAAAGAGTATACCCTCCTTCGGGAGCGTTTCCTTGATACTTGTAGGCTTCCGTGTTCCCCTGTTGATAATGGAAAAGATACCAGCTTGGCCTGTTAAATCCTCCTGCCTTTAATACATCGGAGGTGAAATAGGCGACTGCCGTGTTGCGGTACCATTGACGCCGGTCCATTACTTTGAACTTTGGAATTACATTTTCCCAATAACCATCTCGGCGAATAGTATCCTGCTGGGTTTTCCACTGGTCTGCTTTTCCCTCAGTCTCCAAGCTGACTTCGAGCCAGTCCGGGACACTGTTTGGACGCTCCCAGAGGTAATAATCAAAACGCAGGGCGTCGCGAAGTTCCTCCCAATCTGTGATGCTCGATGCACAAGACTCGATGCACGAGGCTTGATTGCTGGAAGCTTTGCTTTCATATAATTTCGAACTTCGTGCATCGGACTTCGAGCCTCTTACATCGAGAAATTCCTCGATGAATTCCCATAGTTTTTCAAAAAGGGCTTTACCCGGCCATTGCCGCTGAAACCAACCTCTTTGTTGCCAATACTCTGCGAATTCATGATAAAAATCAAACGGTGTTGAAAAGAATTTAAGAACTTCACACAAGCTGTGGGCAAACTTCCCTGAATTATAATATTTATCGAGTAAGTCTTCCATACGTTGTAATTGAAGTATTTCTCCATGGGATAAGACTGGGGTTTCTAAAATCGTATAGGGTGGATCAGGTGTGAACACGAGGGCATTACTATTGCTTTGCAGACGAAGCCCAGAACCTTTAAGTACTTTCAAAAACCCAAGTTGCAGCATATCCGGTTTTACCAAGTAGACCGCGTTAAACGATGTCCTAAAATTCAGCCAACTCTCCTCTGGTAACCCAGCGATTAAATCAAGGTGCAGTGGTATCCCGAAGGATTTAATCTTTGGCACGTATTTCTTCCACTCTTCAAAGTTTTGAGGACGTGAAACGATCTTAAGGGTCGGTTGGTGCGTAGACTGTACCCCGATTTCCAATTGGATTAAACCGCGTGGATAATTTTCGAAATAATCTAACCACTCTGCATCCAATAGGTCCCCTGCCATCTCGCAATGAACACGCATCCGCTGGGCTTCCGGGAGGAACTCGCTTTCTTCTCGTACTATATTCAAAATCTCTAGGGCGTGATGCTTATTAGCATTAAACGTGCGATCCACAAATTTTACAGTGCGTGCACCATTTTCCAGTAAGTGACGAAACATTGTGCGAAAGCGCTCAGGCTCTAAAAATCGAACACCCTTAAAAGTCGAGGACAAGCAATACTGACAGTTAAATGGGCATCCCCTAGTCGTTTCAACATAGACAAGTCGGCCTGTGAAGTCTTCCTTCTCTGTATACGGCAGAGGCAGATTGTTCAAATCCGGTGCTGCTAGTCTGGGAGGATTAACTACGGTTATTCCATTCTCTGTCCAAGCTATGCCTGCCACGTGAGAAAGATCACGACCATTTTGCCAGGTAGTGAGCAGCTCTAAAAAAGTTTTCTCGCCTTCACCCACCACAAGGGCATCCACTTCCGGATGCTCGCGAAGAAACTCCTCGGCCTCGAAAGATACTTCTGGGCCGCCGATGACAAACCGTACATTCGGACAGACTGGATGGAGATGCCTGATCACCGCTACTATTTCTTTGAGATTCCAAATATAACACGAAAAGCCAATGACATCGGCCTTGGCTTCATAAATTTCCCCTGCAATTCGAGCAAGATGATCGTTAATGCTAAATTCACGTAGCGAAACGTCCGAAAAAGCTGCGCGAACCTCTTCTCGCAAATAGCGAAGGGCTAGATTTGTATGTACATATTTCGCATTGAGGGCCACCAAAAGAACACGCACAACCGCCACTCCCCTTTACTTTAAGTATAGCGGTTTAGAGGCTTTAATGCAATTCTTGTGCCAGATTGTACGAGCAAAACGGAACGAATACCTAACTTAACTTAACTACCTAAAATCCCGCATTTTTTTATACCTACAAGAAGAAACACTGTAAATACGGGAAAAAATAAGTGACTATTCAGAGCCTTGGGGAATTCTGAACGGGGAACCACAGATTACACATGAAAAGAACGATAAGAGAAACCACAGATTAACACAGATTAAGAAGGATTAAGTATAGAAAAATGGCGAAGATGGGAGTCAATGAAGAAGCGATAATTATCAATTATCTCAATGCTACAGGATTAAATCGACCTTTTATCAACTTTGGCGAATATCAATTTCGTTACAAGCGATTTATAGTTTAGAGCTAAAAATGTATTTTTTAAATCTGTGTTAATCTGTGTAATCTGTGGTTGATTAACTGAGCGGCGCTCGCTTCCAAGATTCCTTTAGCTAGCTTGGGCCCTCTTTTTATGGTATGGAATTTTAGCTATGAAATCCTCCCGGAAAAAGGATTGGTGCAACTTTTGGCGTAATCACGCCGAAAGCGTATCCTTGTTGTTTAAGGTACTGAATAATCCTAGGAAGCGCGTCAACCGTTGTTGTTTTCGCACCAGCATCATGCATCAGGATAATCATCCTCTCCTTACCGGGTACTTGGGTTTCGATGTTTCGAACGAGTTGATCTGCCGGAACGAGAGCAGCATCCGCATCTCCGCTGCTAACATTCCAATCGTAAACCAAATAATCTGCAGCATCAATGGCATTATAATAATTGACATGAAAATGCCCCTGAGTCCCCCCCGGTGCACGGACAATTTTAGGGCGGATTCCAATCGCTTTAAAAATAAGTTCTTCCGTTTGTTTTATTTCAGCTAGAAAAGCCTCTGGACTGCGATAAACCAACTGGTTATTATGAGAATAACTGTGATTCCCGATCCCCTCCCCTTGCTCATATTCGGCCTTCAGGAGAGCTGGGTACATCTCTACTTGCCTTCCCACTAAGAAAAATGTTGCTTTTATCCCTTCATCCTGGAGAATTTTAAGGATGCGAGGCGTAGTTTGGGGATAGGGACCGTCATCAAACGTCAAATAAGCTATCTTTTGCGGTTCGGCGTTAAATACTCTTACGCGCATGGCAAGCCCAGGAGCACTTGGCGGGGTGCCGCTTAAATCATAATACGGATGAATTGGGGTCTGAGAAGGGTCTGGAGTGGGTGTAGGCGTCGGGTTGTTATCACTTTCATCCACCGGAACCGAAGGAGTTGGGGCAACCACTTGCGGAACTGGTTCAACTTTTGGTTCAGGAATCGGAACTGTTTTCTGTTCAGGAATCGGTTCTGCAGCTTGTTCCGGTATCTGTTCAGTTCCTTGTTCAGTTCCTTGTTCAGGAATCGGTTCTACTCCCTGTTCTGGAACCGGCTCCACTCTCTGTTCAGGAACCGGAACCTGGGGCGTTTCCAAGGAATGAGGTATTTCTTTCTCCTCACTGCCCACTTCTGGTGTTTGAACAGACCCAGTCGTTCCTAATACAGAGACTGTCGCTTTGGTCGGCGTAACCGGTTGACATCCACTCAGATATATGCTTATCAAAAGTACCAGCATCACAATGGTTACGCGCCATGCCTGCCAATGTTTTATCTCCATTATGCCTCCCCCCACTCGCGAGGTTCGATGTTCGATGTCAGAATATCACATTCATACTTGGTCCATCGAATAACATACACCGCACATTTTACCACCGGATATTGATAAACCTTGTTAATTTAAGTAATATTCTGCGAATGATAATAATTGCTTGTACTGCATTTAATTTTTATTATAACAACACGTCCATGTTTATATCTTCAAGCGTTGCACATCCCGTCAGAATCATGGCCTGTTTCAGTTCATTGGTCATGGTGTTAATTGCGAGCGAGATTCCCTCTGCGCCTCCGCCGTAAGCGGCAATAATGAATGGCCTTCCGATCAGGACGGCATCCGCACCGAGCGCCAACATTTTCAAAACATCCGTACCCGACCTGACACCGCCGTCAACAAGTACAGGGATTCGTCCATGAACCGTTGCTGCGATTTCTGAGAGGTTCTCAGCCGTCCCCGGCGTGTGATCGAGCACTCGTCCTCCGTGATTCGATACGACGATTGCCGCAGCGCCCACTTCAATTGCAATTTCAGCCTCGTCCACCGTCATGATACCTTTAATTATAAATGGTAACGACGTGCCGGAAATAATCGCTTTCATTTCATCTTTAGTTTTTGGACCCACGGGTTGTCCCTTTAAAGCCATAGTAACTAGACCAGCTCCATCTATGTCCATACCTACTGCTAGGACTCCTGCTTCCTCCGCTCGACGCAGATAGTTGAAAATATCTTCCTGCTCCCGCGGCTTAATGAATGGAATACCCTGGCCCTGTGCCCTCACTAGAGCATCTACACCAGACTTATACATTGCTGGGTCTGCTCCATCCCCAGTACACCCTAAAGTTCCTACTGATAGGCACCCTTGAATGATTGCCTCGGCCCATTCTTCTTCGTTTAAAGCCCCACCCATGTTATATACATTGCCCGTAATCGGTGCACCAAGAATCGGAGTTGAAAGCTCTTTACCGAAAAGTTTGTACGTTGTGCTCGGGTTTTTAGCGCCATGAAGTGTCCTCATATTGAGGCGAAATGCTGCCAGCGCTTCCACATTACTTTTAAAAGAATCCGCTGTTCCTAGGCCTCCCATACCTGGAACTTCTCCAGCACAGGCCTTGCCATTACACTCGGGACAAACCCGACAAAATCCTTTTAGCTTTTCGCGCGCAGTTTGGCGAATCATTTTCATATCCATTAAACAAGATCCTCCCATCTTTAACGTAGGTGTATGAGGCATAATTTAAACTATTTTATCCAGAACATAGCGTTCAATGGCTTCCGCCACCCCGTCTTCCTCATTCGTGGTCGTAACGATATCCGCTTGTTCTTTAATTTCTGCCCGGGCATTTCCCATGGCCACGCCAATCCCGGCGTATTTAATCATTTCTAAATCATTATAACTGTCTCCAATCGCCATAACGTCTGCTTGAGCAATGCCTAAGCGCTCTGCTAAAGCTGCCAAAGCGACACCTTTGTTGACTGTACAATCCGTCATTTCTAGATAATAGGGTTTTGATTTAGTAATGTGCACCTTGTCCCCAAAATGTTGTCTTAATAAGGGAGCCAATTGGTCTAGGTGCGCTTCATCTGCCATCAAGAGAATTTTCTCTACTCCCTCGGGTTCCTGAGAAAGCAGGATTGAGAGGTCTCCTTTTTCAACCTTGACACTCGCAATCCGTTCGTAATCTTGGGACCATTCGTTCAGTTCCGCCGTAACGACACGGTTCTTGAGATAAACCTGAACATAGACTCCCCGTTTTGAAACATACTGAACAATTTCGGCTGCCACAGTACTGGGAACAACTCGTCGGAAAAGAATATCGCCGCTCAACACCTGTTGGACCATCGCCCCATGATACGTAATCACCGGAACATCCAACCCCAATTGTTCTGCATAAGGACGTGTAGAAAGAGACATTCGCCCGGTAGCAATTGTCACTTTAACGCCCTGCGCCTGGGCTTTTTGAATCGCCTTCACGACTCGGGGGGAAATAGTCCAATCATCCCTGAGCAACGTATCATCTAGATCCATAGCTACTAATCGAATCGCCACGACCTTACCACTCCTTAGTTCGATATTCGTAATTCGTACTTCGTACTTCGAATATCGCATTGCCTATAAGTTTTCCATCCTTTAATTTTGTTTATTCAACAAAGAAAGGGAGATTCCTTTCCCTTTTGACAAATTTGTACTTTCAGAACTCAGAACATGATATGGCCTTGCGGGGATCCAGGCCTTCTATGAATCAGGAACCTTCGTCCTTGGCAAACGCGGAGATTGTGACGATAATTTATTGAATCTGCCCCAGGGAGCGTTTTAAATACTGCCCTGTATACGATGCCGGGAAATCTGCTAAATCCTCTGGATTCCCTGCTATTAACACTTCTCCGCCACGGTTTCCCCCTTCAGGGCCAAGGTCGATGACCCAGTCTGCTGTTTTGATGACATCCAGATTATGCTCAATAACAAGCACCGTATCCCCTGCGTCCACCAAACGATGGAGAACTTGGAGGAGTTTGTCGATATCCGCTGTGTGCAATCCTGTCGTCGGTTCATCGAGAATATAAATTGTTTTCCCTGTACTACGTCGACTTAATTCCGTGGCCAGCTTAATTCGCTGAGCCTCTCCCCCGGATAAAGTGGTTGCGGGTTGGCCTAGGCGAATATACCCCAGCCCCACATCCTGCATCGTCTGAAACTTGCGGGAAATTTTCGGAACCGCTTTGAAAAATTCTACCGCTTCATCCACTGTCATATCTAAGACCTGAGCGATACTTTTGCCTTTATAGTGCACTTCCAAAGTCTCTCTATTGTACCGCTTCCCCTCGCAAACCTCACAGGGGACGTAAACGTCGGGAAGGAAATGCATCTCAATCTTGATGATTCCGTCCCCACGGCAAGCCTCACAACGGCCGCCTTTGACATTGAAACTAAACCGCCCTGGCTTGTACCCTCTCATCTTTGCCTCAGGGGTTATCGAAAAGAGTTCCCGGATGAAATCAAAGACACCTGTATAGGTCGCTGGATTTGAACGAGGTGTCCGTCCGATCGGGGACTGGTCAATATCGATGACCTTGTCCAGATACTCCAAACCTTCCATGCGATCATGCGCTCCGGGACGATGCCGCGCTCCGCTCAACTTGGAAGTTAACCCTTTATAGATGATCTCATTGACCAAGGTGCTTTTACCTGAGCCTGAGACTCCAGTCACACAAGTAAGCAAGCCCAAAGGAATGCGCACATGAACATCCTTGAGGTTATTTTCTCGAGCTCCAAAAACTTCAAGCCACTTTCCGTTTGGCTGCCGGCGATTCACGGGCACGGCAATCAGTTTTTGGCCACTCAAATATTGTCCCGTGATCGATTCCTTTATAGCCTTGATTTCCTCAAGCGTGCCTTCGGCCACCACTTGGCCGCCATGGGCTCCTGCACCGGGACCGATGTCAATAATATGGTCTGCGGCAATCATCGTATCCTCATCATGCTCGACCACAAGTAAGGTATTCCCAAGATCTCTTAAGTGTTTCAGGGTTGAAAGAAGACGAGCATTATCTCGCTGGTGGAGCCCAATACTTGGTTCATCTAAGACATACAGCACGCCCATCAAGCTGGACCCAATCTGAGTCGCTAGGCGTATCCGCTGGGCTTCTCCACCCGAGAGCGAACCGGCAGCGCGTCCCAGCGTCAGATAATCCAGTCCGACATTCATCAAAAATCCTAGTCTTTCTCTAATTTCTTTCAGAATTTGGTGGGCAATTGTTTCCTCTTTCGGCGTGAGGATCAGTTTATTTAAGAAGCTTAGTGTTTCTGTGATCGGAAGACGGGTCAAATCATCAATCGAGATCCCGCCTACCTTCACTGCTAACGCTTCCGGTTTCAGACGTTTACCCTGACAGTCCGGACAAGGATGTTCGCTCATATACCCTTCAATTTCCACGCGAACCATATCTGAGGTTGACTCTCGATATCGACGTTCAAAAAGAGGTACCAGTCCTTCAAAATTGTTATTGTAGGTTTTTAATTGATCAAAAATATTTTGATACTGAAAACGAATGGAGGTTTCCGTTCCATAGAGCAGACCTTTCCATTGCTTTTCATTGAGCTCTTGCAAAGGGGTATCCATCCTAAAGCCCAGATTCAAAGCTGCAGCCTCCAGCATCTTGGGGTAATAACTTGATGAGGATTTAACCCAGGGTGCAATCGCACCTGTTGCCAAAGACAGCGAACGGTCAGGGATGAGAAGGTCAATATCAACGACAAGATTGGCCCCAAGTCCCGTACAGGTAGGGCAAGCACCATAGGGACTATTAAAGGAAAAAAGTCGCGGCGAAATTTCTTCGAGAGCAATCCCACAATCTGGACAAGCAAAATTCTCACTAAAACGAAGCTCTTCTCCGTCGGCAATATCTGCAATGACATTCCCTTCGCCAAGTTTGAGCGCAGTTTCCAGAGAATCCGCTAGCCGTTCAGCGCTCTCGGGTTTTAGGGATATACGGTCGATCACGACTTCCACTGAGTGCTTTTTGTTCTTTGAGAGTTCTATATCCTCGCTGAGATCCCTCGTCTCTCCATCTACACGCACCCGAACATACCCTGCTTTACGAGCGTCCTCAAAGACTTTTTGATGTTCCCCTTTTTTTCCTTTTACGAGCGGGGCTAATATCTGCAGCTTCGTTCGTTCCGGCAGACGCATGACCTGATCAACCATTTGCTGGACGGTTTGCTGAGAAATCCCTCGCCCGCATTGTGGGCAATGTGGGTGACCGATCCGAGCATAAAGCAGACGAAGGTAATCGGAAACCTCCGTCGCTGTACCCACCGTCGAACGAGGGTTACGATTGGTCGTCTTCTGATCTATGGAAATCGCAGGGGAGAGCCCCTCGATGGAATCTACATCGGGCTTGTCCATCTGCCCTAAAAACTGTCGAGCATAGGCTGAAAGGGATTCTACATAACGCCTCTGTCCCTCAGCATAAATTGTATCAAAAGCTAAGGATGATTTTCCCGAGCCGGACAAGCCGGTGATCACCACTAGCTTATCTCGCGGGATGTCGATGTCAATATTCTTGAGATTATGGGCACGTGCTCCACGCACCTTTAGGTAGTCTTGGGTCATGGTTAGTTTGGCCTCCTAAGTTAAGATGAATGCAAGCAGGGACGGTTCTTGATTGCGTCCTTTCTTGGGTGGAGAGGAAGTGTCTTAGCCCACTCGCACACGTTCCATTGCTATTCGCTTGATGCTAAGGCTAAAACGCAAAACCTCTGGGCTTTCTGGTCGAATACTATGCCATCCTTGGCGCATTCGACACTAGGAACATCCTGTTCCGTCGCATGTGCGCCGCTCCTTGCCATCCTTGGCACCGCGGCATCAGTCCATCCTTGGACAAGTCCCGTTGCGTTTCTTAACGCCTTATCCTCTGCGCTCATTGACGCAATTCCACTAATGTGCTCCCTAAGCTAAGAAACTTCCTCTGGTTTCTGGGTCGACGGGGTTGAAACGATGAGCGTTTGCAAGCTAGGGACGGTTCTTGACTTGCATACATTTCTTTCGTTCCGGCCTATCCCATCCTGACCCGAAAGAAGGAAATGATATTGCTAAGTGAACCATCAAGCGGGAGGAGCGTGCGAGTGCAGTTGGCGGAGCGTGAAGACGCACCATGGTTTACATGCAGAATAGCCCAAGGGTTTGGTGCGTTAGCGGAGCCAACAAACGAGCCGCTCCGGAGCTTTGGTGAGCGTGCAATTCATTTCTTCTTTCACTGCTTGCATCTCAAGTCTTGCAACCTTCTTGCAACTCACTTCTTGCCTTCGTTCCGGCCTATCTCGTCTTGACCCAAAAGAAGGAAATGATATTGCTAAGCGAACCATCAAGCGGGAGGAGCGTGCGAGTGCAGTTGGCGGAGCGTGAAGACGCACCATGGTTCACTTGCTGAATATCCCAGAGGTTTGGTGCGTTAGCAAAGCCAACAAACGAGCCGCTCCGGAGCTTTGGTGAGCGTGCAATTCATTTCCTGCTTTCTCTTCT
>JARLHW010000033.1 GCA_031292075.1 Desulfosporosinus sp. | reverse complement strand
TGGTCGCGAAGAAGCGCAAGCAGGAGACTCGCGAAGAGCCGTGCAAGCTGACCGATACCACATCTCTCACCAAGGAGGAGTTGCTTCTTCTGCACCGCAAGTCCGTGGAGTTCCTCTACGAGAACATGAGCTTGACGCTCGACCTTCTCAACTACCTCGGTTGGCAAGACTCCACTCTCGAGATCATCACCGGCAACGTACTCGATCGGCACAAGACAGCGCAGGCGGCACAGAGGAAGATCGACAAGGTGCGCTCGAAGGGTTGCGAGTGCAAGCTGGGAAGCTGCCTCCCGGGGAAGAAGCCTGGCACCGGGTGCGGTTGCACCTTGCTAGGCTTCCCTTGTGGACCCAACTGCTGGTGTACGGCTGGCAAGTGCAAGGGAGGACAAGATCAACCACCGTGTCAAAATCGTCGTCCTATCGTGTCGGAGAATATTGCAATGGGATACTCGCCACAGGAGGAACGCAAGCACGAGGAAGATGAAGATGTGATGATGGAGGAACCTGGTTCTCCGGTACCTGCGGCCGTGGTTCTCCCTCGTCACAACGTCGCCCGAGCACCTCCCGTACAGATGGCTCCCATACCTGCTCTCCCTGGCGCTCAACCGAAACCGAGGAACAGACGCACCGGTCATCGAGCAGCAGCAGCAGCAGCACCAGCACATGCCGGACCTTCAGCTCTGGCTAACTTGGCGGATTACGAGGAGTGGTCTGGATAGAATTTATGTCACTCTCATTGTACATACTCGCCAACATACAGCATACATCGCATCACATTAGAGACTAAGCAAAGTTCACCCAGATTGAGCATTCTCGAAGTCGCCCACTTTCCCTCCTAATTTTCTATTCTCTCTTTCACGTTCTATCGCATTGCGCCCGCTTAAAGAATACACAATACAACATTGTATAAGAAACACAAATGGGCAAGACTTGCAAGCAGTGCCAGAAATATAAAAAGCTGGATTCATTTCCGGTCAATCGAAACTGTGACCAGGGACGAAAACCCGTTTGCAATCGTTGTAATATTAAGAATGGGGAACCGTGGAAAAACTATCTCGCCTACGGAACCAGAATCGTTGTTTGTCCGTGCAACCATAATCAATGCTCTGTCCACGTCAAAGAATCAACTGCATATCGCCATTGCAAATATGGAATTGATCACCCATGGAAATGTCGTATCCCTGAACCATTGGAACCTCTCGAGGTATTTTTGGTAGACAGACTAATTCAATTTTATTTTTATCAATCAACCTGATTGGTAATTCGCAGAATTTTTCCCAGAGGAACGGAATGGGGAAAAATAAAGTCAATTGAATCATTTCCTCGTCAGAGTATTCCCACCGGGAATTTTATTCAGGAATCAGAATTAGAATCGGACATAAATAATT
>JARLHW010000285.1 GCA_031292075.1 Desulfosporosinus sp. | reverse complement strand
GATCCCTTTTATTATGGTCATGACGCTCTGGAGCGGGTTGTTGAACTCGTGGGCTATGGAGGCGGAGAGGCTCCCCACGGCGGAGAGCTTTTCGGAGTGGAGGAGCTGGGCATGCGATTTCTGCAATTCAAGGGTGCGTTCATTGACCTTCTGCTCCAACTCTTCATGGGCTCTCTGCAAGGCCTCTTTATTCTTTTGTTTCTCCGTGCTGTCGAATACGTAATGCAGATAATGGTCTTCATCAACAGGGACCCAGTAGGCATCCCAGTAGGCGTCATGAGCCCAGAATTGGCAATTCTGCCGTTTACCGGTTGACCTGAGTTCCGGAGTAAGGCACCAGGGGCAGGGGCTCTCTCTCATCATCCAGGTTGAATAGCATTCTTTGCCGGCCACTGCCCCCACCTCAGTGGCGGCTTTATTGGAAGCAACGATCATTCTCGTGCGGAATTCAATAAGAAGAGCGAAGCAGGGGAGGGCGTTCAGGAAAAGCTGCCATAATTTTGCCTCGTTTTTTAATTGTTCTTTCGCTTCCTTAAGCCTTGTTATATCCCTGCCGACGGCCTGATACTCGATGACCTTGCCCTGCCGGTCGTACAAGGCCCTGCCGCACCACTGCTGCCAGCATACTCTCCCTTCCGGCAGATGAACCCTGTGCTCGATGGTTCTTCCCGGATTATCCGGGGACAGATTTTTGAAATGATCTTCTACCAGAGGAAGGTCGTCCTTATGGATATTGGGCAGAAAATTGGTGCCGAGTATTTCCTTGTAACCAACGCCGAAATAGCGGCAATAGGCATCGTTGACAAAGGTGATCCTGCCTTGGGGATCAAACCGGCAGATCAGATCGTTCTGATCCATGACAATGGCCCGGTATCTGTCCTTGAGGTGCTGAAGCTTTGCCAGTTCCGCCTCTTTATGGATGGAAATATCACTCACCGTAATCCAGCATTGTCTTGCTGAATCGCCGTCCTCGGCAGTAAGGGCAGTTTCCATCAGGGCGTGGAAGACAGAACCGTCCGCCCTCTGTAATCGGATTTCTGAGGACTGTTTTTCTCCGGTCTGCAGCAAACGTTGCCGGTGCAGGGTGTATGTCTCCCGGTCATCAGAGACAATGTGGGGGCATAATGAGTGATTGAGCAGGCTCTCTCTGGCAACTCCCAGCATTGCAGCAGCAGTCAGATTGGCCTCAAGGATCACCTCTTTCTCGCTGCTCATAGCCAGACAGGCAACCGGTGCAAAATCATAAAGCTTTGAATAGCGGACTTTTATTGATTCCAGCTCCTCCTGTGTCCGTGACAATTCCCTGCCTCTGGCCTCCAATTCGCGCTCAAGAATATGCAGCGCATGGATGAGCCGTTTTGTCTCCTTTGGCCCAGATGGCTTTGGTTGCAGATCCTCGCGAGACCGGATTTCCCCGTTTTCCCGGATGTGTAAAGTCTGCTGATTTTTTTGCCGGTCTTTCATCTGAATCTACAAGTTTGACAAGAAAACCGAATCGGTTTTCAGTGAGAAGGCCGGGATGATATACTGTCGATTCTTTTTTATGAACGCTTCCCGGAAGCAACGGCCTTCGCCATGCCGAAGTGAGGCCCTTGTCGCAGCTGTTGGGCAACTGCTCTGGCCGCTGAAGATTTGCTGTCAATACACCCGGTATGCCGATTGGCGATGTTCCCTGCCGTCTGTAGAGACTTTTGAATGGATAACATTATTGTTTATATCGGTAAACATAATAATATGATTTCGGCCTGGCCAAGGTCAATACTGAGAAATAATTGGCAATTCAAGATAAGAGAATCAGAATACTCCCGCTTGATGTTATCAATAGTTATTAATTTAATTGTTTGTTCCTCGGAGGTGCAGGGTCTATCGGGGATGTATGAAAGTGAGAAACTGAGAGGGGACATATTCGCTTGAAGACATCCATGTTTTCATGTACTCTACGCTTTCCCGGTGATGTTCACAGCGGGAAGACGCGTGAGAATACAGCTTTCATGAAAGGAAAGGTTATTATCGTCGCCTGAATGGTTTCTGGCGAAATAAACGGTTTCATCACTCTTCGTGAAGAACTGATAAGCAAAATTTAGGTGCTTTATGAAAAAGATTGTGTCGTCACTCATGGTTGGTATAGCAGTAATGTCATTCACTTTGCCGTCATTTGCGGCGAGCACTGTTTATACCGAAAAGCAACTCGTCGGTTTGAAGATAATTAATCAGGAGGGTCGGACAGTAGGGGAGATCCAGTCCGTCAATCATGATGTCAAAACGGGAGAGATGATCTCCGTGACTCTGAAAGCTGCCCCGAAGGAACGGGACCGTGATGACAGTTCCGCGAATGGTTTGATGTCAAATCCGATGTTTCAAGATCGAGACAAGGCTGTCGGCGGCATGTGAAAATATACCATCCTCAGGGAAGGTATAAGGCAGGGCCTGCAAACGGTGTCTGCGGAAGGGCATCCGGCTGGAATCTCGGCAAAGCGCTTCTGATCTTACGGAGAAGAAATGTGCAGTCTCCCTCAGCGGGAGTCCCTGCTGGGGGTGCTTGAGTATGGCGTAAAGCATAAACTGCTTGAAAACTCCCTGGCAATGTCATTTCCCTTTTTCAAAGGTGAACTCAATCTCGTTTCCTTCTGTATCCAAGACTTTGTGTAAATTGCACTCATCAAATTGTTTGATGAAGTCGATGGAATTTTGATATTCAAATATCAAATGCCTGATGACCTCAAGGCTGTTTTGTTCTATATGCAAAATCTTAAACCTGGCGACGGGGGCCTCGACACAGATCAACTGTGCAAAGGCCTCAATCGTCTGTCCTGATTCAGTAATAATTTCAAATTGGTACTCATTATTGACAAGCTCCTCTGAGAAGGCAGTGATCGCAACTCCGCCCTGGCTGATATCAATTGCCCTGGCCTTTATCCGATGGCTGCTGTTTGTCAGTACTGCATCCCCATTCAAAGGAACACGGACATATATTCTCTTATGCTTCATGTCGGTATAGGATTGAATTTGTATCAAACGCTAAAGATTGGTTCCAGAACCAAAAAGGCAGAGTCTGAAGAGATAGACCCTGCCTTTTTCTTTTTGATTAATTTATATGTAAGCTCTGCGGAACAGGCTCATGCGCCCTGCCGGAGAGAGAAGCTTTTATGATATGGCGTGAGGGCAGTCCAGCCCTGCCGGATTAAAAAAATACGACTATCTCTTTTTCCGAGTGAGCACTCCTAAACCAATCAGGCCGGTGCCAAGCAGAAGCAAGGTGGTTGGTTCTGCGACGGGACTTGCGGAAAAGACAACATCATTGTTTGAAATATATCCTCCGCTGGTCCCGATATATGCAGAATAGGGGTTACCCAAACCATTTCCCCAGATGTTGAGTTCTTGGTAAGCCTGTGGCGTTGTACTGGAAAATAATAATCCCTGCACGTCAAGAGAAGGCTTGCCGGAGGAGTAGGTGAAGATATTATCGTAAATGAACTGTCCTGATGGGCTATAAGCAGGATTTGCCAGGGTCGGTTGCGTTGATCCGGATGGTACTACTAAATTATACGTGCCGTAATTGACATGATTGTCAACTACTGTGCTGTAACCGCTTGTGGCCGTGAACGTTCCGTCGGTATTTTCAGTGGCAAAAAAAACGCCCGTTCCTGAAATTCCTGAGAGATTCGGACTTCCAGAGCTATTCGCGCTGTAATAATTGAATGCGAATTCAAAGGTCGTTGCATGGGTAATCTCTGATATCCCCAACATCGCCAGTCCTGTTGCCAATCCTGCCATATATTTTCTTTTCATCTATGCGTCCGTGACTTTTGGTTATCAAGTAATAGGGAACTGCAACTCTAGTTATAGATCTTCCTTATGTAAAATACGATATTCTGGAATATTTGTCCAGTAAAACGAAAATTAAATATAGTTTTCTGTTTTGCGGAATACAGGGCTGTTTGTATAGATAAGGGGAAAGTCGGGACGACATCTGTGAAGGATTGCTTCCAGTAAGCTGGGTTTTTGTAAGATTAACTCGACTGAGTCGATGGCCGGCGTTCCATGCCTTTTGTATTTGACGCGGTGGTTGGGATTGCTGATGGCGGCAACGAGTTGCTTTTTCGAAAGATATAATATCAATAAGTTACTTATTTGCGGAATTCCAGTTTGGTCCCCTGTTGGTTGTCAGATGCCGGGTATGTAAATGGAACTATTCCGGTAAATACAATGCCGCAGGACCAGCGGCCTCACCATGCCGGACTGATGCGCCTTCCTCATTCGTGGCGGCTGGTCAGCCCGGCTGAGCGGCGCTGGTTGGTGGGAATATCGGATGGCAAGGTGTAAATCTGGCTGATTTTTTGACAGCTGCCGCAGGGCTTTACTTGATGTATTCTCCAATCCATCCAGGGTAAGGCAAGTTCGAATGTCCCCGGCGGCTCTTCTCCGTGCGGATATTGAGCGTGCCTCGTCGTCGAACCTTTTGAATAGGCTGCTTACTCATGGGGGTTGTAACCCTGGCTCAAGAAAAGCACTTTTCCTCCGAGGTGGCCACGTGCGCGCTCTGTCGTACCTTCTCTCCCCAAGGGGGTGGGTATTTCTGCGCTTGAGTTTCTAGTTTTCCGGATATCTGAAAAATATATTCGGTTTCGCGATATTTCTTAATCGTGGCATTTGCAGGGATTCTTGATTCGAGAGCTGAACAACTCTGGCATCCCCGAGTGATATTTATCCATTATGCTGAATATAGGCGATTTGTTGCAGCTCATTCCGGTTGTCTCGGCGTCTGTGTTGCATAAGAAAAATAATATGGATTGCATTTTGCATAGCCAATATTAAGCGTGTGTATTATGTAAAAAAACAATACAAAAAGGATAAAGTTATGAAAAAGGTTTGTTTGGCAGCATCTTTAATATTGGCTAGTTCTGCTTTCGCATCATTTGCGAGTGCCTCTCCCTCGGTAACCATTTGGACTTCTGCAGGGCTCAATTCTACATTCCCCGGTGTTGTCGAGTATGGCTTCGATAATCTCACCGCGTCGTTCAACCCTATATCTGCGGGATTGAATCTCGGTTCTTTGGGGACGGTCACCTCCACGCATTCGACCTTAATTCTTGACCCTGCACTGTCTGGCGGCTCTGGCGCTGAGCCGGCTACTGATATGTCAAATTATTTGTCCGTCATGGGGGGCGGGTCAACCACCCTTACCCTTTCTCATGCTAATAATCTGTATTTTGGCCTCTTCTGGGGGTCAATGGATACATACAACACCATTTCATTTACTCTTCAGAATGGTGATGTCTATTCCACGACGCCTGCGAGTATCCCTTCTCCGGCAAACGGGAATCAGTCTTCTCCTTCGACCAACGAATATGTGAACTTCTTGTTCACAGACCCTATCGCCTCTGTTACTTTCCAAAGTAACTCGAATTCCTTTGAGTTGGATAATATTTCAGCTTCTGCCGTCCCCGAACCGGCCACCATGGCTCTCTTCGGTATCGGACTGGCCGGCCTGGCAGGATTGGGACTGAAAAGAAGAGCATAAACCGGCCGGCCAGGATTTCCGGCCCCAACGCAATATGAAAGCTCATCACTTCGGCAAGCTTTCATAGAAAATTTGCGGCATAGCAAAACGTGAAAGGCAGGACCAGAAATGGTTCTGCCTTTTTTTCTTCTCTCAAGCGAACATCTCTTTCTGGCCGCAGTTTTTTTAAGTTTGAAGACGATTACCAAAATGCTGAAATTCAAACTCAAGCAAGACCGCGAAAAGAAATTCATGGCCGACCTGAAACGCATATACAAGGCCAACAATAAAGAGCTGGCGGCGGAAGAGCTTGATATTTTGGCAGCCACGTGGAACGACTCATATCCAATTGTCATCAAATCCTGGCGGAGTAATTGGGAAAGGCTGAGCCGATATTTCAAATATCCGGAAGATATCCGCAGGATCATCTATACAGCCAAATACCATTGAGGCGGTGCACCGACAGTTCCGGAAACTGACCAAAACCAAGGGAGCTTTTCCAAATCAGGATATCCTGCTGAAATTATTGTATATGGGGATTCAGAATGCCCGCAGGAAATAGACAATTCCGATTCAAAACTGGTCTCTTACAAATTCTCAATTGGCTATCTTTTTTGAAGGAAGACTGGATAAGGAATTAAAATTCTGATAGGTTATGATGGAAAAACCGATCACCATTTATCCGCTCCAGCAAACACCAGCTCCTCCGACGAGCATTCATACGGGGCTCATCTTAGGCGCTGGGCGCCTGCTTCGGCTCAGGTGGTGCCAATTGGAAAGCTGTAAACTTTGACGCTGAATTCTGAACACTCCCTTTTTGTGAATATTTCGAAGCTACTGAAATGACAAGACTACGCCAAACAAACGGGCCTTCTATTGACTGTGAGTTTCGAGTACGTGAACTTACACCGGTTCAACTCAGCACGCAGGATATCCAAAGCTGGTTGCATTTGGAAACTCGAGCGCTGGAATTTAATAGCTATTTATCACCGCATTTTCTCCTCCCGGCATTGCACTCCCTCGATCGTGGCATGCATGCGAGTCTGCTGATCGTCGAAATCGTTGGTATAAAGCAACCTGAAATGATGGGCCTTGCGGCGGTAGTTGTTAAACCTTGCAGCCGCTGTATTCCGCTGCCCCATCTGGGCAATTATCAATCGCGTCACTCCTTTCTTGGAACTCCCCTTATTGATCGGGAACACGCTCCGGAAGTTATTACCTGCCTCTTGAGACATTTTCGAGACCGTCCGGGTTGGATTCTTGGGTTAGTATGGGATAAGCTCAGCTTCGATGGCGAACTGATACGATTGCTTCATGCTTCAGCCCGCGAGCAAAAAATGGGTTGGCATGTACTTGGACAATATGATCGTGCTGAGCTCGTTCCCCAGTTCTGCAGTCCTGAATCCAATAAAAACCCAACGGATAAAAAACTTAAAAAAGAAGCTGCACGATGCAAGCGCAGACTTTCTGAACAAGGAGAGGTTGACTGGGTAGCATACCGGGATGTTGTACCAACACCCGTCATAGATACATTTCTTCGATTGGAACATAACGGATGGAAAGGGGACCAGGGCTCTTCATTACTCGCCAATAAGGACGATGAAACTTTTTTTCGGCAAATGGTAAATGGGTTTGCATCTGAAGGACGTGCGATGTTCACCGAACTTCGACTTAATGGCAATCCCATAGCATCCACCTGCAATTTTATTTCAGGACCTGAGGGCTTTGCATTCAAAGTTGGATGGGATCCCGACTATCGTCAATTTGGCGTGGGCATTCTCAACGAGGTCGAATTTGTGCAGCGTGCGCATGAAATTTGCAAGGATTTGACGCGTATTGACAGCGGTTCAGCCTCTAATTCCTTCATAGAGAGAATCTGGCCAGGCCGGCGAAAAATTGGTAGCGTCTTTATAACATTTAATAATATCAGTGAATTCACATTTCGTTTATACGCGTACCTATATTCCTTCGCCGCAGCATGCGTAAGGAAGACTAAAATGAGGAATAAATGATGAATCATGCAAAGCAGTTTGCCGGACAAGGCAAACTTTCACGCATACCGGCTGTAGTGCTTTCATGCCTTGGAGCGCCAGAAGCTGATCTAAACGTGGTTCGATCATTGGGCAGTTATGGTGTGCCGGTTATTTTGCTGAGTGAATATACCAATGCGCCTGCCAGTGCATCAAAATACTGCTATCGTACAGTGGTCGCACCAATGTTTACCCAAAGACCAGACCGACTTTTTGATGCCTTGCAGGCTCTTTATGAGGAATTGGGGGTGAAACCAGTGGTGTTTCCAACGGCAGATACGGATTTGCATGCACTGCTTAAACTTACTGATCGGATAAACGAAGTCGCAATCAGCAGCGTGATTGATTCTGGATTGACAGCACGGTTAACGGATAAGTCTGAATTCCATAAAATAGCCGACGAATACAAGCTGCCAGTCCCTAAAACCGTACCGATTCAGGGAGATAGTGTGGAGCAGGCGCTGCAGCGGATAATGGGCGAGATAGATTTCCCGCTCATCCTTAAACCGGCAAATCCGACCGCCTGGCATGATCCCTCCCTGCCTGACGAATTTGTCGGATCCAAAGCCATGCTGGTAGAAAACAAAAATGCTCTTGAATGTATCCTGAGACAGCTTGGCAGTTGTTTGGAAAATACATTGATTCAAGAGTTTATCCCGGGAGATGATGCAGAGCATTATGATGTTCATATTTATATGGGACGTGACGGAAAAGCAAAGGCCAGCTATTGCGGACGCAAGATTCGAATCTACCCGCCGCATGCGGGCAGTGGATGTTACGTTGAGAGTGTAAGAGAGCAGGTGCTCGAAGAGCAGGCGATAAATATGCTTCAACTCATACGCTATCGCGGCTTAGCAAACATCAACTATAAGCGTCATGCGCAGACAGGAACTTTTAGATTATTTGAGATTAATCCGCGGGTGAGTCAATGGAGTATATTGGCAATGCGTTCAGAAGTTAATTTGCCGCTTTATGCATACTGCGATGCCTTGGAAATTGGTATGCCTGACTGCAAGGAGAGGCAGTACGGGTTGCGGTACATAAATGAGCGAAATGATCTAAGGGCATTTAAGACGTACTGGCGGGAGGGAAGTTGGACTTTTTGGAAATACATGGTCACGTGGTTGTGGCGTCCTCTAATAATGCAGTTTTGGAATTTAGAGGATCTTGGCCCTGTGAAATTGGTGGTTCGTAAGACCATGGCTGAGCGATTGTGGTCCCGTAGTCAAAGTGATGTGGCCGAATAAAAATGGACAGTTCTTGAGCTGATTTTTCAAGAAATTCCATCCCCTTAATTTTGTTTGGCTGACAAAACCCAAATATTTCTTGAGCCTTTAGATTTGAGGCCCTGCTTCGCAAGCATTCTCTTGGGTACGATATCGACGTCGAGGGAGATCAAAGAACTAACGACTGCATCTGCGCCTCTGGTAAATCGTGCCGCATCGCTTTGCAATTCTCAGCAGAGGTGACCAGCGTTGAAAGACAAACATTGGTCTTAAAGGAGCAACTGCAATTCAATTCCAGCTCAAACCCTTACCTCAAAAATGATACCGTGATGCAAAATATCAGTAAATATTTTGGTAATTATGAGATTGACAAACTCGTAATTTTCCAACCTGACTTAATTAATCTTTTGTTAATTTCACTGTTTATCATTTTAATTTTAGCATCATGTACAAAAAATGACTCTATGGTCGACGGCAACGAGTTACTTGGTGTAAATCACACAAATCAACTCAAGGGCATAGGGATATTTTTTGTTGTACTAGGTCATTTATGGGTGCATTTATCAAAAACCAAGGCTCATATTGTTCTTTCAGAGGATGCCGTATCGTTGTTTTTATTACTCTCAGGTTTTGGTTTGGTTGTCTCAAACAGAAATAATACGATCGACTTTAAAAATTTCTGCATGAAAAGAATTAAAAGAGTAATGATTCCATATTGGAAGGTAACCATACTAATTTTGGTTCTAGATTATCTGATTTTGGGGAGAACAGTACGTGTTGACAGTCTGATGATGACATTAATTGGGATTAACACAAGGCTGGAACTTGAACATATAGATTATGTTAGGTGGTTTGTGACTTTTATTTTGCTCTGGTACATATTATTTTTTTTATTTTTCTTAAAATTCAGGAATGCATATTCTTCAATTTCACTCATTGCGATCGCATTCTTCCTTTTTCCTCTCAATTATTACTTCTTTCATTTCAATTGGAATAATTTTTTTTCTTTCCCGGCAGGTTGTTTGCTGGCAATTCATCATGTAAGGCTTTCGACATTCTTTAAAAAAAATAAAGCTGTTTGCTCTGTCGCTGCATTTACTGGAATTTCATATGTTATAACCTATAAATTATTAATAAGTACTGAGAATATTCATTCCGTAGTGGTTGCGCATGTACCGAATATTTTGCTGGCATTTACCGCTGATGTGAACAGCCTCATTGTTAGTGTTTTTATTATCGTAATAACCAGTCTGTTAATAGAAGGAAAATACAACAGCAGACTGCTTCTGTTTCTCGGAAGATATTCCTACGAAATCTTTTTGTTGCATGGAGCTTTTCTTATAAAATATAACCCGATACTGAGAAATCACGATACGTATCCAGTAATTATTGAATTTTTGTTTTTCATGGCATTTATTAGTCTTATTTCATTGCCAGTCAAATTCCCCTCAAAGGGAGTCAGCGCGTGTTAACAGCATCAAAAAGTGGGTTCAGCGCTCATACTTTGAACAACTCCTTGTTTTTTCAGTACGTTTAAAAGCAAAATCCTATTTTCGTCGTTGAACACCAAGGCCGGAAGAAGACCTTTACTAAGTTTCTCTTAAATGATAGGTTATTCAAAGCGGTACCTTAGGTTAATAAAAGGGCAAAACCAGTAGTCACTCGATTCACCAAGTTATCATCCGCCTTCCCCTTATGATATGTTAGGCGGCCTGGTCTGAAGATGCTACAACTGTTCTGTTGCCACATTCTTATGGTCACCAATCTCTCGGATAGAATTCGCCGTGTAATCTTGGGGGGTGCCGCGTAACCTTAAGGCAAGCCGGAATAAGTGTTAGATGAGAACAAAAAACGAAAGGTCGAAAGACGGTGTAAATGAGCGGTTTTCCATTAATATTGGCATCGTGGGCGGCGGCCGGAACTGCCGTTTTTTCCTCGACCTGG
>JARLHW010000284.1 GCA_031292075.1 Desulfosporosinus sp. | reverse complement strand
GTGTAAGCGTTGAGGCCGTTGTCGTATTAGTTTGTGTAGAAGTGGCTTTTTGAGGAGAAGGTTTAGGCTGAGACTGGGACTGAGTTTGAGTTTGAGTCTGTGATGGTGAAGCAGATGTAGGCGTTGGCTTTGTTGTATGTGTAGGGGTTGATGCGGACTGATTCGTTGATTGAACCGAATAACCAATCTTTTGAAACCAAGTTGTTTGGTCTGACGTTAAAGTTGTGGAAGAAGGAGGAATATTAGCTCCGCCAACCTGTGAGGGATTAAAATTCTGTACTTTCATGGCAGTAAGAACATTGTCCGAAAACTTTATATTGTTGCCAAATGCACCATTTGTTCCGCCAAGGTAATTACCGTATCCTTCTTGCTCTGCTAAAAGGATTGGGCGAACATCATCAAGAGTGTGCCACGAAGAGTCAAATGGTGCATCTATACCCGTTGGTGCCTTGAATCCCCCTGAATAAACAAAGTTTATCATTGTGTCTTTCCCACCATCATTTGGAGTAACACTCCAACCTAATAAGGTTAAACCACTTGGAACTTCATTGTTGTACGTTGTGGCTGTAGCCACTCCCGTTATCAGGCTAACCAAAAGTGTAACTAGAGCCAGCAATACAAATAGTTTTTTCATGAATTTCACCTCCCTAAATATTTCTTTCCTTAAATAAATGCTCATTGATTCCAATAGTCGAAACTTTTATTTCTTTTGCCAGATTTCGTTTTCAACCAAACCTCAATTTTTCCAATTTTTTTAATAGAATTATTTTACATTAGCCACTTGCTCAATTATCGACTGCACAACATTTGTACCACGCGATCACCCCTCACTTGCAGTATCGCACTGGTTCCAAAGTTAGTGAAGCAAGTTTTTTTTGCGAAGGTTTTTGTGCACTTTCTATTTGAACGCGATACTTCAAAAAACAAAGGACCAATACAAAGCCAATAGCTTATCGCCCCAAAATAAGGCCATTAACGCACCAAAACCAAGGTAGGGGCCAAAGGGTATCTGTTGAGTGAGTTTGGACTTATGTCGTAAAAGAAAAGCACCACCTACAATAGTCCCTGTTAAACTTGCTAGTAAAACAGCCAGAAATATAGACTGAAATCCCAAAAATGAGGCGAGTGCTGCCACAAACTTGACATCACCCATGCCCATGCCCTGGGGATAGGCAATAAAAATCAGCCAGAAGAACCCCCCTGCAAGCAGGGCAGAAAGCACACTCAACATGAAACTGTGCATACCCAACAGAGAAGCGTTTACTAGACCGACACCTAGCAAGGGAATTGTTAACTTGTCAGGCAAAAGCATCGTATAGTGATCAACCAACGATAGAACAACAATTAGGGTTACGAATATCAGACGCAAAAACAAATGTAAATTTGGTGAAAGCCACATCAAAGTGCCTCTTCTGGGCGACATAAACGCATTTTTTCCAGCATTATGCCCACCGTCTCTTCATAGGATATCTCATAGTAAGGGATCGCTCCTTCAACACCCGATCGGCTGATACACACGGTTGCCGGATCATACGCACTTGTTGTTTGATCCACCATCAACACATTAAGATCAACCCCCTCTGGTGGCGAGACTGTTCCTCCGTCAATGATCACGATTTGTTCCGGCGTTCTGATGTGAAACAGTGCTACACTCCACTTTTCAGCGGTTTGATTGACTTCAAGCGGTCCCTGTAGCGACCACACGCTAAGATTCCCATTCCGGTAGAATTTCTTCGGAGGCTTTCCTGGTGTCTTCTCCAACCAAGACCCTTCCCAACCTGTACCGTTATATCCGATTTTCTCTCCAAGACTTGGATTTGCTAAGTTTCCATCTATTAGTAGTACAGGTAACGATTCCGCCAGAAGATTCGCAAATTTGATTGCCGCAGTGGTCACTCCCAGGCCAGGCGCACATCCCCAAAACCAAATGATATTTCCCATTAACTGTGTTGTATCATCAACCGAGAGCGTTTCATCATCCTCTTCCCAAAGCAACTCCGATACGGATTGGGCGGAGTTCTTCTTGGTTGATTGAAATTTGGACATGACGGATAATAACTTTGGTGATAACTTTGGCAATTTTACCGAAACATGGGGAAGTTCTAATTGAAAGCGTTTCGGCTGTACTGGAGCAGCAGATGGTTTTGACGGTGTTGCCCGAGTTTGATGGGGCATTGTCTCTATGCTCTGAATTCTTGGTTTCTCTGCCCCATTCAAAACGCCACGGATATCTTTCGTTTCAATATTATAATCCGCATAGGTTTTCGGGGTTGTTATCCACCTTTCCAGATCATCCAGATCGTATTCATCGCGAAAATACATATTGTAGATTGAGAGTGTTAGAAGCTTTGCAATGAACGCCTCATCTTTTTCTAGTGACAAAGGAAAGATCACAATAAGCCGGAGATGGGGCAGATTTTTACGAACCAAACCGAGCGATTCAATAATTTCCTTTTTAGCATAGACCCCCGCCTGCCCGTCCACCAAGGCAAGGTCTGCACTGCTTTGC
>JARLHW010000283.1 GCA_031292075.1 Desulfosporosinus sp. | reverse complement strand
GCACAGGAGCAGGCACTGGATCGACAGCGGGAAGTAGCACTGGAGCAGGCACTGGAACGACAACGGGAAGTAGCACAGGAGCAGGCACTGGAACGACAGCGGGAAGTAGCACTGGAACTGACACGGAAACGGCATCTGCAACTAGTGCTGGCCCAACATCGTCAGGGAAAACTGGTAATGATGGCAGCCAGAGTGGCGGAAGTCAAGGTAGTTCAGACTCGAGCACGGGTTCATCCTCATCCGGAAGTGCAGGTAATACCGCAAGTCAGAGCACTGGAAGTCAAGCTAGTACAGGAGCGGACACGAGTGCAGAAACATCAGGAACCGCAGGCAATACCGCATGTCAGAGCACTGGAAACCAAGCCAGTGCTGGTACAAGTACGAGTTCAGCAGCATCAGGAGCTGCGAGCAATACCACGAATAGTCAGAACTCTGGAAGCCAAGCAAGTTCAGCAACAAATACGAGCTCACCATCCTACAGAATTAGCTACAGACCAAGTTCAGACACGAATAAAGGTTCAACTGCAACTTCAGGAAGTGCAGATAATACCGGAAGTAGTCAGACCTCAGGGAGCCAAGCAGGTTCGGGATCAAGTGCAGGCTCAGCATCAGCATCAGCGTCAGGAAATGCAGACAATACTTAGGAAGACAGGGCCAGAAAGCTATGCAATTTCATGACATGACGGGAGGAGATAACAAGGTGAACAGAAAAACCTGCCCCGACTGTAAAGCGAGGTCATATTCCTCCTACAATGGACCGGACTGGATTTGTCCTATTTGTGGAAAAAACCTGAGTGAGGTTCCAAATGACCATGATATGTGGAGCCATTTAGGCAGAGTGTTGGAATACGATCAGATTCAGAAACAGGTAATGGTTGGGCAGAAGAATCTAATGCCACGGACAAGACTGTAAAGTATTTGCTTAGTGTGTCAGGGCCTCATCGCAATACCCAATATTGTCACAAAAAAGAGAGCTGACTTAGAGTGCGGGCTCTCTTTTAATTTGCAAAAGCTGGGGGTAGGGAACTCATTTTTCCTGTTTGATTACTATTTTGATTCATTATTAGGTTGTGACTCAACTTTCGCAGCTCCAATCTGTAAGATAAACCCTGATATAGGCAGGTAGAGCCATAATGCCATTGTTGGAGTTGACTTTTGATTAATTTTGATAATTTTTCCAGCTTTCTCGGAAACATCATTAAGAATCTCCAATAGCTGTTGTAGTGCAACGGCCCAATCCAGTTCACTCACCTCATCACACAATACCGAGAATAGACCCCCCAATGTGCGTTCATCGGTATTTTGTCGATGCTGCCAAGCAAGAAGGATATACCTTGCATAAACGATGGTTGTATGGCTAATCAACATGTCATAGGATCGACCCTGAAACTCCTTTTGAAGCTTGAGCAACGATTTTGTGCATTTGAAGAAGGTTTCAATATCCTATCTTATACTGTAAGTCCCGATGATTTCTTCTGCAGTTAGCGTGAGATCGGTACAGAGGATTGCTAACCACTCATTTTTATTGGTTCGATGGCGAACAAACACTATAACCATCGGTATCCCTGGTACCATTTGAGTGCGGATGGTACGGAGAATTCCCTTGTTTTTCCCTGTACTGGTGTTGCAACACTTTAAAGTTCTTTAAGGGATAACTTCTTTCCGTTCACTAAATAGCGTTGATTCGTATTCTTAACCATTCCGATGACATCCAATCCACGTTGAGTAATCTCTCGTATCAGTGGAGCGAACGTAAACCAGCTATCCATTAAAACATAAGAAGCCGTCATTCCGGATGCCAAGGCTTGATCAATCATCACCGGGATTAACTCTGAGGCGCGCCTTAAAGCTTCAATACGCCGTTTATAACCCGAAGAGCGTTTATCAATGCTCTCGGAAATTCCATTAATTTAAGACTTCTTTTTTGAACTACTGAGTAAGGAGAAATCCACGGGAACGAACGAATGTCCATCTGACCATCCTAACGTGAGCATACGGTATCCATGATAGTAACAGCCCTTAGCATGATCCCAAAACTTCGCAAGCAGCTTAACTGCCTTACTTCGATTTCGCTCATACATTGAGTCATCCACAATGAAGACCATTACGCGATGCTCTGAAGTTAAAGCACCTATTTTTTTAACCGTTTCCGCACTTAAGGCGGTAAGGAAACGACGCCAAGCATATCCTGAATGGTTTTAAAAAAAAAACGATAAACGGCGTCTTTGTCTGGAATAGGTCCCCACTTTCAGTTTCAAGAAGACGAAACCAGTTCTTATGGTGGAAGATCAGGACAAAAATGATTTGGAAAAGATAGGCACTACTAAAGCCAAATCGTTTCTTAATCCCTGCGTTTCTAAGATGTTGTAGTCTTTTTAATTCCTTAAATGCGGGTTGTATTTCTTTAGGTAGTTGATTTTTCTGTTCCTTTTGCGCTATCATTATCATGTAGAAGACACCTCTCTTTTCTGCGTGGTAGTGGGTTCTAGTCAAATTCACTATACCAAACAAAAGAGGTGCTTTCTATTGTCAATGACCGTATTAATAGAGTGCTATTCCCATTAACACCAAGGCACTAAGCAAACTTTCGCTCTGCGAAAGTTGAGGTTGTGATATTAATGTACCTAACGTATCAAATCCGAAAGTCGGGACTAGATAATGACGAACCATCATAAGGACCTCTAACGATAGGCATTTCAGGGATTTTTTAATACGACACGATCTGATTATGTAACCTTCAGAGAAAACGAATTGGTATAAACGATATTACCAGCAAAACGTCTTCCCAGAATACTACATGATTTATGTGGAAAATTTGAGGCTTCCCTTGGCTAATACGTCTCGAATAATGTCAAACTTTTTAGGGTTGGTTATCGTTGTTAACTTAACATTTTAAGTTTGATCCATTAGAATAGAACAGAGAGGCCAATTATCGGTTGTGGAGCTACATAAAACAGTGTAAACGAAATTAGAATGTATGTAAGCGTAGATGAGGTGAGCTAATTGAAAATAACTAAGATAGCAAAAGCAGGCACATTAGAATCTAATGATATTCTGATCATGGTCGTGCCTAACGATTCTGGAGAAGTAGAGCTTGAACTTGAAAGTATCGTGATGCAGCAGTTCGGCGCAGTAATTGAACAAGTAATTTTACATAAGGTGAATGAAATGGGTATCGAGGGGATTACTATTAAAGCTCAAGATAAGGGAGCTTTAGATTATACAATCGGTGCGAGAGTGGAAACGGCTATTAAGAGAGCTATATAGCAGGATATTTATAGAAAACATAAGCGAGACGCTCGCATGATCTTAAAGGTTAAGAAAAGATATAAACGTTCAAACAAGATCTTAAATGGTTAAAGGTTTTAAAGGTTTTAAAGATTCTAGAGAAAATACGTCGAGTGGTAGTAGTTGAATTTAGTTGAGGTGGTTAATTTGAAAAAGTTACGACGAACGATGCTTTTTATGCCGGGCAATAACCCGGGTATGCTTCAAGATGCGGCGATACTCGGGGCGGACGCCATTATTCTGGATTTAGAGGATGCGGTAAGCCTAACAGAAAAAGATAGTGCCAGAATTTTGGTAAGAGATGCTATTAAATATCTGGATTATTCACAGGTCGAAGTGGTGGTTAGAATCAATCCCTTGGATACGGAATTTGGGCCGCAAGATGTTGAGATGATTGCTAGGGTTAAACCGGATACGCTGCTTATTCCTAAGGCTCATGAAGAGGAAATAAAACTTGTGGCTATGATGCTGGATACTATTGAAAAAGAAGAAGGTTATTTTGCTGGGAGCATTAAACTAATTGCTCTGATAGAAACTGCCATTGGCTTAGAAACTATTCATAACGTAATCATGGCCTCCAAACGGGTCGTAGGGGTTTTACTGGGGGGAGAAGACTTGACTTCAGATTTAGGAATAAAGAGGACAAAAGAGGGCGAAGAAATCTTTTATGCCCGCAATAAGGTGGCAACGGTGTGCCGGGCTTTAAAGGTAGATGCTCTTGATACTCCCTTTACCGATACGAATGATGATGAGGGACTTACCAGGGACACGGCTAAGGCGAAAAGTTTGGGACTGACAGGAAAATCGGCTATCAATCCGAGACAAATTACTCTCATTCATGCTGTGTATGCCCCGACTGAGGCAGAAGTTAAACAGGCCTTGAGGATTTTGGCTGCGATGGAGGAAGCGAAGCGCGAGGGTAAAGGGGTCTTTTCTTTAGACGGTAAAATGATTGATGCTCCGGTGATCAATCGAGCCAGAACCACAGTGGAGCTTAGCCAAAGGCTAGGAATTATGGAAAGCTAGGTGGAGAACGATGAAACCTATTAAAACGGTTACAACCATATTAGGTAGAGAACTTCCGGATTATATTGCTGGGTATGGTGAGGTTAAGCCGTTTCAGGGTGCTTTTTCTAATGAAAGGATGAAAACTAGGAAAGCTGTGCAACTGACCAGCGTGCCCCCAGGTGAGCGGAAAGTTTTAACAAGTTTAGATGAAGCCTTCGATCGATTAAAAATAAAGGATGGTATGACGATTTCCTTTCATCATCATTTGAGGAATGGAGATCATGTTTTAAATATGGTGGTGGAGGCTTTGGCCAAACGGGGCATTAAGGATCTGACCATCGCGGCCAGTTCTATTTTTCCGGTGCATGCGCCCCTCGTTGAGCACATAAAAAGTGGGGTGGTCACGGGTGTAGTCGCAAACTATATGTTGGGTCCCGTGCCGGAGGCTATATCGCGAGGGGAGTTGAAAAAGCCGGCTCGCATGCAGACTCATGGCGGCAGATCAAGGGCCATTGAAAGTGGGGATCTCCATATTGATGTGGCATTCATTGCAGCACCTACGGCAGATACTTACGGTAATATTAATGGGGTGTATGGTAAATCGGCTTGTGGCACGTTGGGTTATGCTGTGTCAGATGCTGAGTATGCCGATATAACCGTTGCTATCACCGATAATTTAGTGGCTTTTCCAGCTTGTCCGATTGAAATCAGCCAAGTGTTTGTCGATTACGTAGTTCCGGTGGAATCAATCGGAGACCCGAAGGGTATTGTTTCGGGTACTACTAAGATTACGAAGGATCCGGTAGCTCTGATTATTGCCCAAATGGCTGCTGAGGTGATTAAGGCTTCCGGTTTAGTTAAGGATGAAATGTCTTTTCAAACGGGAGCAGGTGGAACTTCCCTGGCGGTCGCTGCTGAGCTTAAACGTCTTATGAAGCGTGAAGGGGTGGTTGGTAGTTTTGCTTCCGGTGGAATCACGGGTTATCTTGTGGAAATGCTGGAAGAAGGACTCTTTAGAACTCTCTTGGATGTTCAATGTTTTGATTTAGCGGCGATCGAGTCGTATAGAAATAATGTGCAGCATCAATTTATGTCCGCTTCGATGTATGGAAATCCTCACACTAAGGGAGCGGTGGTTAATAATTTAGATATCATGATCTTGGGAGCTACTGAAATTGATATTGAATTTAATGTTAATGTGACGACAGGTTCCAATGGAGTGATTATGGGTGGTTCGGGCGGACATAGTGATACAGCAGCCGGGTCAAAGCTCGCGATTGTCGTCACTAATCTTACGAAAGCCAGGCTTCCGATGATTAAGGCTAAGGTGACAACGATTACCACGCCAGGTGAAAACATTGATGTTGTCGTGACAGAACGAGGAATCGCGGTTAATCCCCGAAGAGTGGATTTATTGGAAAAACTGAGCAAAACCAAGTTGCCGCTTATGACGATAGAGGAATTGAAAACATTGGCTGAGAAAATTACCGGAGTACCTAAGGGTATTAAAACTTCCGAAAAGATCGTGGCTGTGGTGGAATATCGGGATGGTAGTGTCATTGATGTTGTGAGGATGGTATGAGCTAAATGTTAGGGCATTTCAGGGGTTATTAAATGTGGCACGATGTGGGAGCTCCTATGGCAAGAGGTCTTGTATAAACATCATATAATTGGTAACATGTATATACAATGTAATTACTTGATAAGGGGGAGTTACCATGGAAATGGACATTATTAAAATTGGTAATTCTAAAGGCATTCGGATTCCTCAGGCTGTTTTAAGGCAATGTGGAATAGATTCGAAAGTGGAATTGATAGTCGAAGACAATTGTATCATCATAAAACCAGTGAGCACCCCTCGCCAAGGCTGGGCTGAGGCCTTGGAACTTATGCATAAAAATAACGATGATGTTTTGTTGGTCTCTGAGGAGATTGACAATGAATTGTTGGAGGTATGGGATGAACCAGACCATTGAGCAGTATTCTTTATTTTGGGTTGATCTGAATCCTACAAAAGGAGCAGAAATTAATAAAACAAGGCCATGTGTAGTCATTTCTCCGCTAGAAATGAATGATCATCTTCGTACGGTTATGATCGCTCCGGTTACAAGTAAGGGTAGGGAAGGATATCCTACCCGTATTAGGGTTACCGTTGGGGATGTGGAGGGTTGGATTGTATTAGACCAGATACGGACGATTGACAAAGCAAGGCTGTGTGGGAAAATTGGAGTCCTGGAAGCTGAGGTAATTTTCAATGTGAAATGTACTATCAAGGAGATGTTGGTAGATTAATCAAAATTGCATTCATCCCGAATTTTGAAGGAGCTACAACTATGTTTGGAGTAAATGCAGAATGGGTAAATCTCAAAGACCGATTGGAAAGAGAAGAGGTAGAAGCTTTTCTCCAGGGCTTTGACTTAATTTTAGATCAGGATGTAGATTATACTTTAGTGATACGAGATGAAGTGTCCCAGGGGGCTTCAATCGTTGCAACTTGCTCTAAAGCAAAAAGTGTCTTGAAGTGCTTTGCGGTAAGAGAGGAATCTAGGGGAGAGGGAATAACCTCTTTTTTGATTTCCGCGCTCCTTGATAAACTCTTTAGTCAGGGCATATTCCACAGCTTTATTTTTACCAAACCAGCCAATACGGATGTTTTTTTGGCTCTGAATTTTAAACTGATCCATGGCAATGCGGATGTGGCGCTTTTGGAAAATGGCATTTATGATATACATCAAGCATTAGACCGAATGAAAATAAAATACCAGCTTGAGGATGAGGACAAAGCGTCTTTAGTCATGAACTGTAATCCGTTTACTCTAGGACACGCGTATTGTATTGAAGAAGCTTCTCGAAACAATCAAGAGGTACTGGTGTTTATTGTAGAAGAGGATCAATCGCTGTTTCCTTTTAAAACGAGATATGAACTGGTTCGTAAAGGGGTAGCGCACTTAAAAAATGTTAGGGTAATACCAAGTGGTGAGTATATAATATCCGCAGCTACTTTTCCTGCCTATTTTTTAAGAGAAAAGGGGGCATGGTTAAGGGCATACGTGGAGTTAGACTCTTCGGTTTTTGGTAAGTATTTTTGTAAAAGCTTCAATATCACTAAGAGGTATGTGGGAAATGAACCTTATTGCCAGGTTACTGAGGCTTACAATGAGGCTCTCAAGCAAGTCCTTCCTCTCTACGGTGTTGAACTGTACGTGGTTGAGAGAAAGGACTTCAAGAATGTCCCTATCAGTGCATCGAGGGTTAGAGAGTTGCTAAAAAAAGGGGAGCTGGATGATCTAAAAAACCTCTTGCCTGAAGTTACCCTTGAATTTCTCAACACTAGCCTTGGAAGGGAGATCGTGGAGAAGCTAAAAAGTAGTGATTCTCCGCACTAAATGATGAGAGAATACACAGTCGATGAATTACTTGAAGCCAGAGAAAAAAGGGTTGGTCTAATTGACAAATTGTTAAAACGTTATCATGCCCCGCTGCTGGTTATGAGAGTAAACTATCCTGGTCTTGAGAAAACGAATCCTTTGACGGTCAATATTATTGAGGCTATGAGTCCTTTGGTTTGTTCTGGTTTAAGCGCTAAGGTTTGTCGTAAGTGGCTGCTTCAAGGTGCAGAAGGGCCTATTCTTTATGTTGTTGTGCAGGAAGACGTTTTGACCTTGAAGACGATAGCGATTAATCTTGAGGAAAATCATACTTTGGGCAGATGTTTAGACCTGGACGTGTATGATCTAGAAGGTAAAAGTGTCGGTCGGCAGGAGCTGGGGTATCTAAAGAGAAAATGCTATCTATGTGAAGACTATGCCCATCATTGCGTAAGGGCGAGGAGGCATAGTGAAGCTGAGGTAGTGGCCTATATTGAAGAAAAATATAGGGAATATAGGGAAACCCTTTTATGTTAGAGAACACTAGGTTAAACAAGAGTGTCAATGACCAATCTATCAATATAGCGAGTCTTGCAGTGCAAGCAATGCTCTATGAGGTTTCCTGTAATCCCTCACCGGGACTGGTTTCCAGAGCTTCGAGCGGTGCCCATCTTGATATGGATTATTTCACCTTTTTAGATAGCGCTGTCACCCTGATCAGCCCTTTAATTCATTGTGCTGAGGCCGGGTTTACCTTAAGTACTCCCCAAGAAATCTTTAACCACATAAGGCAGATTGGTCAATTGGGTGAACAGCAGATGCTTCACAAGACGTCGGGTGTAAATACCCATAAAGGCATGCTTTTTTTACTGGGTGTCTGCTGTGCGGCCGCAGGAAAAGCACTTTTTAGCGGTACTCCCTTCTCATCCTTGCCTAGCATTATCAAAGAGATGACTTTCGGTCTAGTAGAGCGTGAGCTGAGTTCAAGGTATAGCGAGTTTAAAAATGCCGCTGAATTTTCACTCACGCATGGGGAAAGGCTCTTTCTGCACCATAAAGTTGAGGGAATTCGAGGAGAGGTTCAAAGAGGACTGCCTCTGGTTTTTGACTTTTCCCTAAGGTTCTATAAAGAAAACGATAGCTTAGGAAAAAACCATAATTTAGTTCAAACGCTTTTAGCTATTATGCAACATTGTGAAGATTCCACGATTTTACATAGGCACGGTTTTGAAACGTTAAGAGAGGTTCAGGAAAGGGCTAAGCAGATTATGACCCTCGGTGGAGTAAAAACTCACCAGGGGATCAAAGCGATCGAAGAGATGGACGAGGACTTTTCTAAACGGAAAATCAGTCCCGGTGGCAGTGCGGATTTATTAGGAGTCACCGTCTTCCTGGATCTGCTGCAGGACCATATGGAGAGGAGCACGGACGAGGGGAGAAGGGACACCATTATCCAGAGTTCTTAGGAGGGGGTTGGAAAATGAAGGAACTACACGTGGGAGAGATTGTTTCTGCAGTTGAAAGGCTTTGTATAGAGGCTAATTACGACCTAGGGTCGGACATCATGGCCGGGTTTCATCAGGCGTTAAAGCTTGAGCGTTCACCTTTAGGTATTGAGGTGCTGGAGCGTCTCGTTGAGAACGCTGAAATAGCGCAGTCGGAGAGAGTCCCGATGTGTCAGGACACTGGGATGGCGGTGCTTTTCGTTAGTGTTGGCCAGGATTTGCATGTGGTCGGTGGGGGCCTCACGGAAGCAATTAATGAAGGGGTACGGCGAGGGTATGATAAAGGATATCTGCGCAAATCTGTCGTCAAAGATCCGTTTGAGCGGGTCAATACGGGGGACAACACCCCGGCAGTGATTCATTATGATATTGTTCCGGGAGATTCGCTGCACTTGGTTGTGGCGCCTAAAGGGTTCGGCAGTGAAAACATGGGGGGGTTAAAAATGTGCAAGCCTTCTGAGGGTTTAGAGGGTGCGTTGCAATTTGTCGTGGATACGGTCGATCGAGCGGGTGGAAATCCCTGTCCTCCAATTATTGTGGGAGTGGGCGTGGGTGGAACGATGGAGAAAGCAACCTTCCTGGCGAAAAAGAGCTTGCTTCGGGAAGTGGGAAAACATAATCCGGAAGAGCGTTTGGCAAAAATCGAGGCAGAGTTATTAGACCGTGTCAATCGCTTAGGCATTGGGCCTCAGGGGTTTGGCGGAGTGACGACCGCGCTGGCGGTTAACCTAGAAGTGTATCCGACTCATATTGCCGGAATGCCGGTTGCTGTAAACCTTGGTTGTCATGCAACTCGTCATAAGGAAATCACCTTGCAAGGGAGGGACACGGCTAATGAGTGACCCTATACGCCTGGAAACTCCCCTAACTCAGGAAAAGGTCAAGGGCTTGAAAGCTGGGGACAAGGTCTTGATCAATGGTGTGATTTATACCGGACGCGACGCTGCTCATAAAAAAATGGTTGAGGGCTTGGACCAAGGGATTGACCTTCCCTTCACAATGAAGGATCAAGTCATCTATTTTGTAGGGCCGACACCTGCCAAAGAAGGGCAAGTGATTGGCTCGGCTGGGCCAACGACGAGCGGGCGGATGGATGCCTATTCGCCGAAGTTAATTGCAGAAGGGTTAACGGGAATGATCGGCAAAGGGCTTCGTTCTTCGGAAGTGATTGAGGCCATGAAGAACTACGGTGCCGTTTACTTCGGAGCGATTGGAGGAGCGGGGGCCCTCATTGCCAAATGTATTGTTGCGGCTGAAGTGATTGCCTATCCTGAGTTGGGACCGGAAGCAGTGCGCCGACTGATCGTCAAGGACTTCCCGGTGATCGTGATCATTGATCACGAGGGCAATAATCTCTACGAGCTTGGGAAAGCGCAGTACAGAAGAGCTTAATAAAGAAGCATCAAAAGCATTATTTCATTCGACACTTAGCCAATAGCAAATAAAGAAGCAATCTGTATTTCTTTGAGGATACAGATTGCTTCTTTATTATTTTGTGGCTTCCGTCATAAAAGCGCGAGTTTCTGTCTAAGATTAAGATAGATACGGCGAAAGTGGGGAGTTAGATGCTTAATTCAGGTTCAGTGCCCAATCAGGCTTTTGAAAATGCGAAGCCGAAGTTGACCCTCTTTGAAAAGAAGATTATCATGGCTGCCATTATGATTTTAGTTTTCAATTGTATGGATGGGCTATTAACGATTTGGGGAATACGGCTGCAATTGATTGAAGAAAGCAATCCTCTGATGCAGTTACTTATTGCCAAAAACTTTATATCCCTTATTATAACGATTAAAATATTCTTACCAATTATTTTAGGGATTGCTTGCTGGTGGATAAGGAATTCATCACGGAGGTTAGTTTCTTTTGGCCTGGGGGCTGTATTACTGGTTTATTGGTGTATAATCATGGTGCACGTCCATTGGATATACACTATGATTTCTTTGCGATATTAAAGAAGCTGTTGTAAATCGTTGAGGATACGGACAACATCTTGAGAAGATTGGGACATCTGGGCCAAAAGATTCTCGGCTTCATTAACGTTACCTTGACTATAAGCGTGAGCAGCTTGTCGCGCTAATTCATGCACGCGTTCGTGTGGTGACGCAAGCTTCAAGAAGGTAGGGTTGGTACGCAGCACGCTGGATTCAGGACCGTCGGCCCACTGCCCTAAGCGGCAATCATGGTGGGTACCCATGTTTTTCGGATCCACTTGTTCATACCCTAAGAGCATATTATAGATTCGCCAAGTCCAGAGGAGGTGATCTGTCTTGGAAAGTTCGAGGGCTTGTAAAGTAGATATGGCAGGAATGCTCTGGATTTGGCGGGTTCGGATTTCTCCGAGTTGTTGGCTGATTGCATAGATCTCCTCACCGGTTTGATTTGCTACGAGTTCAGTAGTCTGTGCCGATTCACTTACAAGACTAATAAGCTGAGCAAATTCTTCGATAATGGCACTTTGTTCTTGACTCCCGGCAGCAATTTGCTGAATGTCATCCGAGATCGTTACGACGTGGGCAAAGATTTGCTCAACCTCTTGCCCGGCGGCCTGCATGACTGATTTCCCTTCCAACATCATCTGGGAGAGGGAAAGGATGTCATTCGCAGTACGGCTGGAGTTTCGGCTTAAATGCCCGGTTTTCTCTCGGATGTCTGTGACAGATGTCTTGGTATGTTCGGCTAGTTTGCGTACTTCATCGGCAACGACTGCAAATCCTCGTCCCTGTTCCCCGGCTCGAGCGGCTTCGATTGCCGCGTTTAATGCCAAAAGGTTTGTCTGATCGGCAACTCCGGCAATGACGCTGACAATCTGTTCTATTTCGCTCATGGAATCTAAAACATTTTGGACTTGTTGGCTTACTTGCTCAAATTGGGCAAAGGAGTGTTCGACAAAATCAATCGCTTGTTTGATTTTGTCTACGCCTGATTTCGCCGTACTCAAGGATTGTTCAACAAAGGATGATGCATTCGAAGCAGAGGAGGCAGTTTCACTCGCGGCTGCGCCCATTTCTTCGGCCTGGGCAGACATATTAGCGATTTGCGGCGTTTGTTCCTGAATGCGCTGGAGCATGTCACGAATAGAGGTCATGCCGGTCATTTGCCCGACTGCCCCGTTAATGTCAAGCATGGTATTGGCGACGGCGTTTTGCCGCGTCTCGATGATCTTATTGATGACGTTAACGACCTCGTTAAGTGAGCTGGAGGGAGAAAGCTCCAGTTCAAGGGGTTTACCGAGGTCGCAGCGGTTCAGACATTCTGTTAACCTATTGAGGTCATCTTTTTCTAGGGTCATCTGCGCGGCTGCTGCTGAAGTCTGTCCTCTGAATCTAAACATCTTATACGCCCTCTCAAGTAAAAATAATTTGCAATCATTATATTGTCTGAATATTTGGCTTTTATTTTTGTTTTGAGATGTTTCTTTCTTCTTATAGTAGCAGAAATCCTTCTTATTTTTTATTTTTAAAAAATATAATTTCTATTTCCCGAATTAAAGACAAAAAATTTACTTCAGGGAAGTTTAAAAAAATTTAAAGCTTGAAATTGACACAAAAGCTTCACAATTTCTTAAGCAACTATAAAGGCTTTTAAGGTATAATGTAGATAATATTGGAAATTAAGATTGGAAATTATAGATGGGAGTTGCATGAATATGAATGGTTGCCCGTTATGCGGAGCACGAGAGGTTGGCCGTATAGGCCGTGAACGGTATTACTGCAGAGAATGTTGCCACGAATGGACGAAGGGAGGCGGTGAGGTTAAAATTTATGAAGTATTATCGGATGGATCGATCGAACAGTTGATAACGGATCACGAGCCGTTCTTTCATGAATTTTCTCAGCGTGTAACTCGTCGTCGTGCAGGGTGAAACATAAATTAAGAGTCAACATAAGTAAAACGCCTTTGTTGGGCGGCAATGAATGGAATCAGCTTAAGATCATAAGTGTATAGTCAAAGAGGGCCAAACTAAGGGGCTCTCTTTTGCTATTTCACGGCATAATATTTTATATTGGCGATATTAATGCAGGATTTCGTCGACATACATAGAAATGTAGAACAATAATTACTGACAAGGATTTCGAAAGGAGAAGTTTCATGACTGAACTTCAACAAGATGATAACTTTCACTGGAATGGTGATACGGTAGAATGTGAGAGCGGAATTCACTGGGGCATCGCGGAACAAGCCAATGGGGTTGTGGCCGTGCTCGTGAATTCTCCCGGCGGGGTTTTGACCGGAAAACAGGTGCGGATTTTGGCTGAGATTGTTGGGGATGATGGGGTCATTAAAAACACTCGTCGCATGGCCTCGCTGCTCTTAATTCCGCAAGAAAAGGTCGGGACTGCCTTAGAACAGCTTCAAGCAGTCGGTCTTCGTGTTGCAAATTTGCATAAGAGCGTACGGAATATTGCGGCTTGTCCGGGAAAGGGGTTTTCAGCAAACTCTCGTGGAGATACTTTAGGACTCGCTAAGTTGCTTGATGAAGCCTTTTATGGAACGATTCTGCCGTGGGATTTTAAAATTGGGATTTCCGGCTGTCCACGGAATTGTACTGGGGTACGGTGCCATGATCTAGGGCTGATGGCAGAGCCACGGGGAAAATATTCACTCTGGATCGGTGGTTCAGAGGCAGGGATGAATCCTACACATGGAACGCTAGTGCGGAAAGGGATTCCCCAGCAACAGATTATCCCTGTAGTGAAACGGATTCTGGAAACTTATATTGCCGGGGCAGAGGAATTTGGGTCAGAACTAGGCGAAGGTTCTCGAGTCAAGCTTTATCATGTCTTGGAGAAAACAGGATTTGAACGGTTTGAGCAGGCCATTGAAGAAGTTCTGAGCAAGCCAATCGTCTAGTCGATAGGTGTAGGGATCATCTTATTAATGGAAGAAAGAGGTAGAGGGATATCGCGACTCAAAAATTTAGTAAGCTGAGTGCCTATAAGGCTTTTTCCAAGATGGATAAATCATGCGCGCCAGGGTGCAAATGTTCTGCGTTGTGCCAATTGTTCATGGCGAAGGAATTCTTAAGTTTATCCGCTCAAACAGGAGAAAAATTCACGGATAAGATCCCGGAGGATATTTTGGATATGTTCAGGAGTGTGCCCATACTCTCTGAACGGTTCAAAAATATGGAGCTTCAAGAAGCTTTTTTTGAGGTACAAAGTATTTGTGATGATTGTACAACAGATGAGCACGATATGTATTGTACGGTAAATGTGGTACTTACCGCCTTGGGTATTTTACTCGAAGGCAAAGATTATCTTACGGACAAGGATAAGGTAGCCGGGAACTTTGCTTGAGATTCGAAGTCATGTAGGGCACGGGGCATCGTGCGCGACAACAGCGAAGCTTAATTATAGGAGTACGATGTTAAGGTAGAGGCACGACGTATCGTGCCCCTGCAACAGAGAGGATGAACTTCAGTGATTCAGTTACATCAGTTTAACTTGGAAGAATCTGTTCGTTTATTGCGAATGGATTCGGATCAGTTGTCCCTGCTTCAAGAAGTTCGGTCAGTCATTGAACGTGATTCGGAGGAGATTATCCGAAATTTCTACGCTCATGTGACAACACTACCAGGACTAAAAGCGATTATTGACCAATTTTCAACGCTAGATACGTTGAAAGTCACCATGAAGAAATACCTATTTTCTCTCTTTCCGGAAAAGATCGACGAAGGGTTCATGCAGTGGCGAGTCACGATCGGAGAGATTCATAGTCGAATCAATTTACCCCCATTTTACTATTTGAGCGCTAATCAATTTCTTTGCGACGAGATAATACCACGAATTTTTAAACATTATCGTAGAAAGACTGACCAGGCCATTCGTACCAGCTTAGCCTTTCAGAGACTTTTGAATTTTGATCAGCAAGTTGTTATGGCTAGTTATATTCAGTCCTATATGACGGAAATTGACAAGAAGACTGAATTAGAGAGAGCCTTAAATGAGATTGACAGTTTGCAACGTAGGGTTAGCGAATCCAGCCAAGCTTTAGCGGCAACTTCGGAAGAGACAGCGGCTTCTGCGGCAGAGATGAACGAAGCGACCGCGCAAATTTCGAATAATGCTTCTGAGGCAGCCCAATTCTCCCGCCAGGTAGATGCTTTGGCTCAAGATGGTGCCCGGAAGATTCAAATGATCTCGGAGACGATTTTGCGTCTTTCTAATATGACCGCGGAGATGCAAGGAAAAATGACAGAACTGGATAAAAGTTCTGGGCGAATTGCTTCTGTTACGGATGTGATCAAAGAAATTGCTTCGCAAACTAATCTCTTGGCTTTAAACGCTGCCATTGAAGCGGCACGCGCAGGGGAAAGTGGTCGCGGCTTCGGAGTCGTTGCGGAGGAAGTGAAAAAGCTGGCCACCCATTCTGAACAGTCTGTCAAGGAAATTAGTGCTCTGATTATGATAACGAAGCAAAATACGGTAGCTGTCAATCGATCCATTGCTGAAACGACTGGGGCTATGCAGAGTGCTGCAGCGGAGGCAGAGGAAGTGGTTGGCCGTTTTGGAGAAATTATGTCGGCAATTAATGCAAGTATTCAACAGGTTCAGGGAATCGCCCAGCAGATTGATGCTTTGGCCATTACTGCAGGCCAAATCGGAGCGGCATCTGAAGATGTGGCTAACTCAGCGACTTCTTTGGCTCAAATGGGGATAAGGGACTAGTGTGACTTAGCGCTCGGTGCTTACGTCGCAGAGGGGGACTTGTGCGACATAGCGCTCGGTGCTTACGACGCAGAGCAAACTAACCGTTCAAGATCCCGGCTATGGGGAGCGGGGTGCCCGGCCAAAGCGACATCCTTGTCGCATGGCCGGCAGTGCACATCCTTGTGCACTGCCCCGTATCTGGGGTCGGTCACTTGAACGGAAGTTTGCTGGGCTGCTTACGTAAAGACGTCGCGCTCTGTCACACTGCGTCCCGGGCTGGGGTCAGAGAACGGAAAATTGGGGGGACGGCACATTTTATGTGCACCGTCTTCGTGCAAGTTGGGGACGGTTCTCGACTTGCATCCTCGACTTGCCTCGACTTGCATTGCCCTGTGGTTGGGTCGGTCGCTTGAACGGAAGTTTGCTAATCTGCTTACGTAAAGACGTCGCGCTCTGTCACCCTGCGTCCCAGGCTGGGGTTAGGGAACGGAAAATTGGGGGGACGGCACATTTTATGTGCACCGTCTCTATCTTCGGGGTTGCTTGAACGGGAGTTTGCTAGGCGGTTTTACGTAAAGACGTCGGGTTCTGTCACCCTGCGTCCCAGGCTGGGGTCGGGGAACGGAAAATTGGGGGGATGGCACATTTTATGTGCACCGTCTATCTTTGGGGTTGCTTGAACGGGAGTTTTCTAGGCGACTTTACGTAAAGACATCGGGCTCGTGTCATAGTGCTTCCCGGGCTGTGGTTGGGGAGTCAGCGCATTTATGCCTAGGGGGCGCTTTCTCGGAGTTTGCTTTTATGGAGATTAGTTAAGTAATTGGGTTGGACTATATATAAAAAGGTTGTGGAGTGTAAGGAGTCAGTTTATGTGAAGGAACGGGTAGTGGTTGAGGATGCTTTCTACATCCGCCGAATGTGGAGTTTTTCTCGTGCTCTTGATCTGGGTTTAGTAGATGAAGAAATTGAAAGGGGCTTACTGGTTTCGCTGGGGCAACGGCACGGGGAGCGCGTAGCTTATATTGCCATGCGTCTGGGCCGGGCGCTGGAGTTTAGTAAAAAAGAGTTGGTTCAGGTTACTGTTGCTGGGTTACTACATGATATTGGTGCGATGGGGTGCTTCCGCGAATATAATGGTGATCCGCGTATTCTGGAAAGGCATTGTCTTTCAGGAGCGGCAATCGTAGAGGATTTTCCTTCGGGAGAAGTTCTCACTCATGCGGTTAAATATCATCATGAAACTCCGGATCCCAAGTTCAGCGCTTTGCGCGCGCCTTCTGAAGTAGTGCCGATAATGGCGCGTATTTTGTCCTTGGCAGATCGAATTGATCTTCGGTTGAAGCGGAGATTATCTAGCCGTCGGGAGCGGGACGAGATTCTGGAATGGGTTTCGATGGAAACCGGGAGGTTATTTTATCCTGAGGTTGCCGTGGCATTTCAGCGGGTAGCTCAAAAAGAGGCGTTTTGGCTAGACATTGAACAAGCGGATTTGCTCCAGATTGCGTTGGGTCTTTTATTTGGAAAGTGGCTGCTTCCGGCGATGCGTGAATTGGAAATTGGATTTACTGACGAATTAGCGGCAACGTTTGCGGATCTGATCGACCAGAAAAGTCAGTTTACGGCACGTCACTCACGGTCGGTGGCTGAAACTGTGAAGCGTTTGGCTAGGAGCCTGGGCTGGAATGAGGAGCGGTTGCATGAAATTTATGTGGCCGGTTTACTTCATGATCTGGGTAAGCTTTCTATACCTAAGAATATTCTGGATAAACCGGGGCCACTTGACCCCTTTGAGATTGAAATTGTACGTACACATCCGTACTATTCGCATCGCTTATTGATGGAGGCCGGATTTCCAACTCGGATGGTTGAATGGGCTTCCCATCACCATGAGCGGCTCGATGGCAAGGGATACCCTTTCGCTTTGGCCGGTAAGGAAATCGATGAGGGGTCCCGTTTAATGGCGATTGCAGACATCTTTGTAGCGCTTACGGAGGATCGACCTTATCGTCCGGCGATGACCCCGGGAGATGCCATAGCGTTGATTCAGCGTGGGGCAGGGACAATGGTGGATGCTAAGTTGGTGGAGATGGCGAGTCGGGTTCTCTTGTGAGGGACTTGTATCACCCAGCGCTTGGTGCTTACGACGCAGAGCAAACTAACCGTTCAGGCTCCCGGCTATGGGGAGCGGGGTTCCCGGCCAAAGCGACATCCTTGTCGCATGGCCGGCAGCGCACATCCTTGTGCGCTGCCCCGTGTTTGGGGTCGGTCGCCTGAACGGAAGTTTGCTGGGCTGCTTACGTAAAGACGTCGCGCTGTGTGATACTGCGTCCCGGGCTGGGGTCTGGGGAACGGAAGGCTGGGGGGAGGACGGCACATTTCATGTGCACCGTCTTTGTGCAAGTTGAGGACGGTTCTCGACTTGCATTGGCCCGTGTTTGGGGTCGGTCGCCTGAACGGAAGTTTGCTGGGCTGCTTACGTAAAGACGTCGCGCTGTGTGACACTGCGTCCCGGGCTGGGGTCCGGGGAACGGAAGGCTGGGGGGACGGCACATTTCATGTGCACCGTCTTTGTGCAAGTTGAGGACGGTTCTCGACTTGCATTGGCCCGTGTTTGG
>JARLHW010000282.1 GCA_031292075.1 Desulfosporosinus sp. | reverse complement strand
TTACTCCTTGATCTTGTTGCGCATGGGGTTCCCTTGTTTTATCCCGTGATCAAAAAGCGAATTAGTTTACCATTTTCAATTCGCACAGGTAGCTTTTGGGATATTGTTGTGATTCGCTTTGGGCTTCTTGCTTATTTTGTTTTTGCTATAGCAACTTTGTATTTGCCTTCGGTAATGATAACTCGTTTGCATCTCTAACTTTAGTTTTTGAAAAAGGGTGATCCTTCCCCATACCAAGTAGGTATGGGGCTTTTTGCTATGTCTAAATTTAAACAGGAAATACCCAAAACAAAGGCTGAAATTACATGACGAAAAAATTCTAGTCTTGTAGCAATACTCATTTATTCAGCCATTCAAGCCAAAAGCGAAAGGAGGAAGGGATCGCGATTCGGACCGAGTACGAATCAAGTCCCGTAAAAGCATGTTCCTAATCCAATCATTTAACCACTGTTGCAAGACTCGTATAACCAGTATGATTTTGCTCCTTATAATGGCTTTTATGCTGGTGATGCCAGTCGTAGCCGTTGCTAATTCTACTCCAAGTACCTCAAGTGGAGGAACTGACATTCTAAGCACTGTGACTAACGCCTCAAGTGCTGGTAGTGCCGTCGATAGCCTCCAAACGAGTGCACAAACGGCGGGTAACTCGTTTATAAAATTTTTGCGCAATACAGCGATCATTATCGCAGTGATTATGTTCGTCGTAGTAGCTTATTCCTTACTGTTCAGTCCCAATGTAAAAACCATTGGTGACGCGAAAGGACGAATTGGGGCCTTAGTCATGGCGATTGCAATTTCAGTCTTAGCAGAACAAATCGTTGGCACACTGCTGTCGTGGTTCGGATTCACAGTCGGACACTAAAAAACAAAGAAAGGATAGGTCAAACGTCGATGGCATATCGAGAAACACACGAATTACCGTATCAATCGGGGCTGAAAGAGAAATTCCTCTCGATCGGTCCCGTTGCTCTTTCTCTAGGGGAAACAGGGTGGGTGGCCTTAGGCGTGGTCCTTAGTGACAAAATGGTTCAATATGTGCCGCCGATTCCCTTCGTTTCCTTCCCGTTTAGCTATCTGCACTATCTTATTCCTTTAGCTATAACCTATTTTTTCTCTAAAGCAAAACATCCAGCCACAGGGATACCCTTATGGAAATATTTCGGTCGGTGGATCGCTGTTCGGCGACGGCAGCGGGTGTTTTATTATCGGAAAGTAAACACCGTCAAAGGAGGCGATCGTTATATCTAACTTGATTACCCTGGTTGTCATATTGGCAGCCATTTTCCTTATCTTCAAGGTACTCCTTATGAAAAAGAATCGAACTGATACTAAAACGGCTGAGAAGAAGACGGTAAGTTCGAACAATAAGGAACCCGAAACGACTCAAGCCTTATTCAGTCAAGATGTCATGGTTACTGACGATGGCATTATAGAAGTTGGTGGTAATTATCGTGCTTGCCTGTCTCTCTCGCAAGTGAATATGAGAACCAATACGGACATGGAGAAGCTAAAAGTTTGGGTGTCTTTCCGATCTTTCTTGAATGAGGTCGGTATGCCATACACCTTCGTTCAGCTTTCTCAATTTGTTGATATAAGAGAGTATGCACATATGTACCAAGAACGACTTGAAAAAGGGCGTTTAACCCCTGAGTTAGAGGAAAGTGGTATGAAAGTCGCTCGGTTTATCGAAGGTATGGACGACAATCGAAATTCACGGGATTACCACGGTTACGTCATCTTTCACTACGATCCTGACTCGGATTCCATTGATTCAGGGATCGCCACCGGAAACCCTAAACTTGATGAACTCATAGGGAAATACACAGGGAAGCAACGTCTTGCTCAGGGAGAACGCAAAAATTTAGCTCGCATGGTGCTAATGGAAGCCTCGAACATTGCTAAGGGGTACGCCGATCAAATGGGGATGCAATGCTTTCGCTTAAACAAAGGGCAGGTTTATGGGCTTTCACATAAAATCCTACAAAAGGACTATGCCAGTTTTTCCAGCCCTGATGAGGCAAGTTCAGCCCAATGTTTCACACCGTTTCATGATAGCTTAACGGCGAAGGTTTTGAGGCAAGAGTTGGAGGAAGGGGAGGAATAAAGTGTATTTTGAAGATGAAAAACATGCAGAAGAGTTCAATCATTTGTTTCAAAGGCTAGGGAAGGGTCAGGACAAAGAATACCTAGCCGCTTTTTATGTCCTAACAGCCGATGAGGAACTGCGCAGAAAAGGTGCTCAGCTTGTTGGACAAGGCGGCATAGATTGGCGAAGCGTTTTTTCCCAAGACTGGTCTAGTGGCTACAGGCTCCTTCTGGAACTAGCACAAAGCCTGTTTCAAAGCTCAGGGAAGATTGATCTTGCCTACGGGCTCCGAACATGGGACGAAGAACGGTTTAACCTAGCCATACAAGCGATTCATGTACGCAGGAATGGCCTTGCGTGAGTACTGAATCTCCCAATGTCTAAAGCCAGTGGGTTCTAAGAACCTAAAGTTGACTGCGCTCTGAATGGCTCTCGCCCGAAGGTTACAACATCCAAACTCTTACGCTCAACCAAGTTCTCTTTTTCTGACGACTCGCTCTTACTCCGGTATACTCCGAAGGAGGAAGGGCTTACCCTTCCACTCGCAAGTTGTTGTGAATTGCTCCACGCCGCCCGCAGGAGCGATTCCGCACCTGACCAAGACAAGTTTGCCTCGGTTGCATGGAGAACATCGTCTTTGACAAACCTAGCTAAATATCCACTATAGAGATCGCGTTGCATTAAAACTCCACACAAACATTCGTGTATTCTTTGTCTAAGCAACTTCTTATGTTTTTCTCCACAGTGACACACTTGGGATAACGCAGTTGTCCTGGTATTGAACGCATACACTCCACCACCAGCACTTTCAGTCTTGCGACGAAGTAATGTGACAAACATACCTGGTGCCCGCACTCCCACAGATTTGCCAAATGTTTTCTGAAAAGCTCTATACGAAAGCTTTTCGGTCTTTATTTGAACCCCCACGGACAGTATTTGGTTAGCTAACTGTCTATGAAGTGTTTTTCGATAAGCAGCTTCCTTACGAAACATTTCTGATAGTTTTCCCTGGGATACCCTCATGCGACGACTTTTCTTCGATGGATGTTTACCTTTAATAGCCCGACCCATTTAATCGTAGCAGTCCGAGTTATTGGCCCGCCGTTGCCGGTCGATGTGTCGTTGAACTCTCCTTATTTCTCGATGGTTTCGTACGATCGGTTTACAAAACATCGTGAGCGAAGCCTTAGCTTCGCCGACATAGGCAATGGTCGATGGGCCAATATCTAGACCAACGACCTCTAATCCGTGCTTATTTTTCGGTTTTTGATAAGGCTTACCCTCTAAAACCAGTTGAGCATAAAATTGCTCTTTGCCTTTGATAACCCGTCGAACAAGACGAACATACTTAACCCGATGGGCTAACATATGGGAGATTACAGGATCTCCGAGCGCATCTTTTACCATGGGAAGGCTAATTCCAGACCATACGACATGATCATCTTTCCATTTGATCGCCGAACCTTGACTCTTCCCCTCAACCGAGTGCAGACCTCGTTTTCCCTTGAACCGAACTTTCTTGGCCTTGCCATAGGCTATCCGTGATACAGCATTAAAAGCCCGCTTCGTTAATGTCTGCACTGTATGAGCATCCAAATGCTCACCAAGCCAGGAATTCCGTACTTGCGTTGCATAGCGAGATAGTGCATATTCTGAGAACTCGTAGGTATCTCTGGCTTGCTTGAAAAGACGCATCCGTTCGCGGTGCAGTGATGCATCTGTGAGAGAAATCGCCCTAGCTTGCTGATAAATCCTAGACTCCCGCATGAGTTTTAACCTGCGCATTCCTTCACCCAGAAGGGCATTGTACATCTGCCGGGAGGCTTCAAAGCGGGCATTAAGGACATTCGCATTGACTTGGGTAACTCGCAAGGGTATTTCACAGACGAACGATTCAGACATTTTTTTGCTATTCGATTTCATCTCGTTTCATCCCTCATCGAATGTAGGTTCTACATAAATTGTAGAACCGAAAGGAAGGTTATTGAAGACACTTTTTGTCTATTTGCATGAAATTTATTTTGGGGGATACTCTTTCATGCAAGTATTTCCAATGCCTTACCCCATGGCTATAGCCAGGGGCATGCGGCTAAGCCTTTTTGTCAAACTAGTGCTTAAACGCCCATTAGAACCAATGGAGCTAATCGATGTCCTCAGGTTATCGGGTGTTTCCGTGATGCTTATGGATCATATTGAGTTTGTTTTTATATTTTTGGGTCCCTAGTATTTTGAGCTGTATTCATGAATGGAGGTATAGCATGTCATTTAAACGTCACAATCAGAACGACACGCAAGGCGACCTAGCCTGGGCTCAGGACCATATACCGTTAGAGCTGAAACGTGAAACTGCACGGGATGACACACTCTTTGAGGACTCACTTGACCCTGACAACGCAGGCGATAACACTCCCCTCCAAAGACGATCCAACGGAAAAAAGTCTCAGCCTGGTATTTATGATGGCAAGCCTGAGGCCATCGACTTTATTGCTCCTTCCGTAGTTAAGGAACTTATACCCAATGACCTTTCAGACGGAGCAGTGGTCGGCGAATACATGCTAGAGGTCGGTGGAACATCCACTTTTAAGCGATATTACCGTTCGTTTTTCGCTGAAATCCTCAGTGGTAACACCTGGGGCGGTATGCTGGATGACCTCTCGCGGGGCAATTTCGGGGATGGAGATACTGACATTGCCATTCATGTTCGACCTGCCTCCACCGACATTGAACTCCAAGAGTTAAGCCGCAGACTTCGCGGACTGTTATCTGATTTGGCGATGGAAGGCGACCCATCTAAAGTGGATGCCATTCGTGATGAAATTATGGACATTAAAACTCGCCAAAAGAAATTGCGCATGGAGATTGAACGATCGTTTAAAACGTCCATCCAAGTTATAGCCAGTGGCACCGAACTTAAAAACTTTAAAATGTATTGCAATGCCTTAGTCAAACGGTTTGCAGGTAAGTCTATCTATCTCAGACCAGCCGATGGTAAACAGTTAGAGGCATTGCAAGCAATCCTCCCTATCGCCGCACCGCAAGGAATTCCCAAAGAGCATTTTATTACTTTGGAATCCTCGAATCTCGCCGATCTTTTCCCCTTTGCCCAAGGTGGGATTAGCCATAGAATGGGCGTTATTCTCGGTACAGACGGGTTAGGGCGACCAGTTTACTTCGATCAGTGGCACCCATCTTTACCGAATCAGCACATGATTATTTTGGGGCGGTCTGGTGCAGGGAAGACTTACACGACCCAGATCATCATGCACCGCAGTATGCACATCGGCAGAGTGGTAGCCTCGCTCGATTGGAAGGGGGAGCATAAAGACTTTTTCCTGCTAAGTGGTCTACCTTATCTGGAGTTTAACGAACATTCGCCGAATCGCATTAATCCGTATGACGTTGAAGTCACAGAAGACGTAGACGGAACACGATTTATAGATATTGAGGGCGTATCGAATAATGTTCAAGCGTTAGTCTTCAAAATGATTGGCACTTACGACCGTTCTCTTTTAACAGGCCGTGTCAAAGTCTTCATCGGTGAGGCGATCCGCAGGCAGTACGAAGAGGCAGGCATAACGAAGGATTATCGAACTATTTATCAAAAGGATATATCTAGCGAAAGTATTTCTACGCGCATCAAAAAACCTATGCCTGAACTCGGTGGGTTGTATCTACGCATGATGGGAAGCGAACTGGATGAAGTGCGCCACGCGGCAGAGATACTAAAGCCTTTCACTCAGCACGGCTCTAGTCCCTCTTATTCAATCTTTGACGGACAAAGCACGGTAGAGTTGAAGGGGTATCCTGGTTATGGCTTTGCGCTGAATCGGTTAGACAAAGACATTATGCGTCCCATCGGCTTAGCTGCCGTTGCCATTTGGTTG
>JARLHW010000281.1 GCA_031292075.1 Desulfosporosinus sp. | reverse complement strand
TGCTGGATATTCTTAATGATGTTTCCGAGAAAGCAGGAAAGAAGCTATCCAAATTAATTAAAAGTCAACTCCAACAATGGATAATGGCGCTGCCCGCCTATATCAGGGTTTATCTTACTGATTGGAGCTGCGAAAGTTGAGGTGTTAATAATAAAACAAGATAAATTATCTGGTCTGGGGGAGGATCATGCTTAAATATTTAGTTATGGCACAATCACTAATTCACCATTCTCATCCTTGGTATAGCCGAGAAATCTATTGTGATTAACAATGACCTTCCCCTCCTGAAAACGATAAGCAATCCCCATCCTCGTGATCTGCGATATGTTTGAACTCTCCTCTTGTGCCAAACTTCCGAGCAAAGTGATTAGAAACTCTCCCTTACTGTCGAGCGTAGTCACGTTCTCTTTCTCAAAAAAAATAGCAATCCCCTTTTCCTTAAGTTGCCGTACATATTGCAAAGTGTCGAGGGTATTCCTGGCAAATCGACTGATGGATTTTGTTATCACCATGTCGATCTTGCCTTCCATACATTCCTCGATCATTCGATTGAACTCAACGGGTTTCTTGGTATTAGTTCCACTGATACCTTCGTCTGCAAAAATTCCGCTGAATTCCCACTCTTGATTCCGTTTAATATATTCTGTGTAGTGTGAAACCTGAGCCTCGTAGCTTGATAACTGCTCTTCATTATCGGTAGACACGCGACAATACGCACAAACCCTAAGCTTTGCTGTTGCCTCAAGTCTCTGTAATTCTTGTCTCGGTTTTGCCGGAATCACTGTCACATTAGCCATTTTCTTAAACCCCTTAAAATAAATCACGGCCTCGTTTTAAGGTGTAATGTTCCTCAAAACGAAGGCCGTTTTACAAATGAAACTCAAATTTGGTGCGTTCTTCGACGACTATTTTTTCGATGATCCCAGTATATAAATCTTCGCTGAACTCCAGGAGTTTACCACCCTGCGATTCGAGAATGGATTCGAACTCTATCGTTCTGGCGATCCGACTGTCTTGGTTTGCAAATTCTGCCATCCAATTGGTTAATTCCGTTTGAAGCTGGGTCAGTTTAGCCACCAGTTGCTTGTGTTCTCTCCGAATATGATTGTGGTCGGCATCTATTAAAAAGAGCGCCCGTTCTTGTTGGATAAGACTCTCAATCTCTTCATCCAACTTCTCGATGCGCTCTTGGTCAATCTCCGTAAATTTTTAACGTTCCAACCTTCGTTTGTAATCACTTAGAAGCTTAATCCGGTCTGTATATAGCCGATTAAACGTCCTCACAAACAGTCCTTTTATGGTCTCTTCTTTGATCCTACCAACGTTACAAGAAATTTTCCTTCCTATTATATAGGTACTACAAACCCAACACGCTGACTCAGCAACATTCCCACAATTGTCTATATGTCGTTTATAGGTTTTGCCGCAATGGCCCATTCGATGGTTCCGGTGAAGGCGTAACGTTTTAGATATTTCTCTCGATCGCCCTCTATGTTTCCTTTGGACTTGGCACGCTCTACCATCAAGCCCCTTGGCATCAGCGAAATCCCCAGTCCCGATAGGTAATCCTTAAAGATTTTCCTCACAATGGCGGCTTGTTCTTCATTTATAATCAGGGTGCCTTTCGCATCCTTGTCGCACCCCAAAAACCGCTTAGTATTGATCATGACCTTACCCTGCTTGAAGCGGCGTTGGTAAGCCCAGTGCATGTTTTGAGATATGGAGTTTAACTCTTCCTCGGCCACCGAACTTAGAATAGAGAGCATGAGCTCACTTTCGGCGTTTAATGTGTTGATCGCTTCCTTCTCGAATTGAATAGCGATACCGATTTGCTTGAGTTTACGAACTGTTTCCAAACAATCGGAGGTATTCCTAGCAAAGCGGCTTATGGACTTCGTGATGATGAGGTCAAATTTCTTGTTCTCGGCATCCTTAACCATCCGCATGAACTCTGGTCGTTTTGCTGCGTTTTTGCCTGATAGGGCTTCATCTGCGTAAATGCCGACAAAATTCCAAGTCGGATTGTTCTTGATATAGGCTGTGTAATGTTCCATTTGCGCAGAAAAACTATTTTTCTGCTCGGCCTGATCCGTGGATACCCGGACGTATGCGCAAACTTAAGTTTCTTTTCTTCAAGAATTGATGCTTTAATTGTTCGTATTTTTTTCATATATGTCTCCTTTCCGTTCCGCTGGAACATATTGCTAATAAAAAAATATCACTATACCAGGTAGATCGTCCGGGTGTAGTGATGATAGTTCTGCGTTGGCTGGATAGCAAGTTAATTGTATTTGGTAAATGTACTGAGATTTTCCGTATCAATGGCCTTGAATTTAGCCCTAATTCAAAAAAGCATCTTCAATAGAAGATGCTTCATGCCTCATAACCCGAATTAAATGTTTTCTACAAATTGTATACTAATACCGTTGGGGTCTTTAACATGAAAAAACTTAATATGCGGATTAGGTTGGAAAGGCCCACTTTCTACTTCCAGTCCTTTTTCTTTTATAACCCCTATCATTTCGTCAACCGACTCAACTTCAAAGCCTAAAGAAATGCCCTCAACATTGCCCGTTGCTTTATGGTTTTGATTACAAATTAGTTCGACTTTTGTTTCACCCTCACCTAAAAAAGAAATCTCTACACCTGTCCCTGCCGTAAATCTGCGATTAATAGAAAGCCCCACAATCTCTTGATAGAACTTCAATGAGTCGTCCATATTATCAACCGTAATCGTGCACCAGCAAAAGCCCATATTCTCACACCCCTAACGCATATAATTTCAATTTGAATATATCACATTAAATAATTAACAACAACTGGCAATTCTGTACACAAATTTGGACTGTGGCCGAAAATGTCCGTTTAGTATTTAACTTGATGATCACCAACATATTTGCGTCCGATAAAACCCGTTACGTAAAATAGCACCAACATTCCATCAATAAGAACGCTGGTGCTATTGACATAATAAAAGTAAAATAAACATTGGAAATTCACACTTCTCATTTGAAATTGAGATACTCTTCTTTTAAGGAGATTATTCTCTATTTTTTATACAAATTTATTGACTTTCGAATCGGAGGTCTTTTTTTATTCTCTACTTTT
>JARLHW010000032.1 GCA_031292075.1 Desulfosporosinus sp. | reverse complement strand
TCCACTGACGCATCCGCTTAGCAGAAAACGCTCCTCTGGGTAGGGCTATGGAGAGTGAATGTGGTCGCTTGGCAGAAAGGCGCTCTTTGGGCGAGACCGACGGGGGAGGAGCGCTTTCTGCACGCGTCTGCGAGTTACGCCGCTGACGAGCAGGACGGTTCGCGAGCTTGCCAAACCTCTGGGAGATATGCATGTGAACCACTGGCGCGCTACGAGGACGCGAACGGTCGGCGCACGTCTGGACCGCGGCTTCACTGACGCATCCGCTTAGCAGAAAACGCTCCTCTGGGTAGGGCTATGGAGAACGACGTATGAAGCCACTGTTGGAGAAAGGCGCTCCTGGGACAACGGGGAGAGAGTTCTCTCGTTTTCAGGACAGGACGAAACGTTCTGCCGTTCCAAGCCCGGGACGCAGTATGACACAGTGCGCCGTCTCTAGGTAAGCAACATTAGTAGCTTTCGTTGAAGCGACTGCCCCCAGACAAGGGCAGCGTGCACAAGGTTCCTTCTCGCGTCACGGCGCCTTCTACCCATGGAGTCCTTTTATCTCGAACGTCTTGTTAGAGTCTTGTCCATTAAGGTCACACGGCTAACTTTTGTCAGTGGTTTGCACTGTCGCTAATACAAGTCAAGAACCGTCCCCGATTTGCACACCGATTTGCACGCATGGTTCGCGATTACGCCCCCAGAGACAAGATGGTGCACATAAAATGTGCCGTCACCCTAAACCCTCATTATGAAACGAACACTTACTATCCCCAAAGTTCTGCCGTTCCAAGCCCGGGACGTAGTATGACACAGTGCGCCGTCTCTACGTCAAGAACCATCCTCGATTTGCATAAATGCAAGTCAAGAATGCAAGTCAAGAACCGTCCACCAATATGCACGATTTGCACACATGGTTCGCGCTTAAACCCCCAGAGACAAGACGGTGCACATAAAATGTGCCGTCCTCCTAAACCCTCGTTATGAAACTAACACTCACTATCCCCAAAACAGGACTAAACGTCCACCGTTCCAAGCCCGGGACGCAGTATGACACAGCGCGACGTCTCTACGTAAGCAGCCCAGCAAACTTCCGTTCAAGCGACCGACCCCAGACACGGGGCAGAGCGCAAGGATGCGCTCTGCCGGCCATGCGACAAGGATGTCGCTTTGGCCGGGCACCCCGCTCTCCATAGCAGGAGCTTGAACGGTTAGTTTGCTTTTGCGTCGTAGGCACCGAGCGTTGTGTCATACAAGTCCCCACGTTTAGAGTCCTTCAATGCTGGTTATCCTTTAATAGCGAGATAAGTCTGAAGTTTAAGCTACATAACTTGGATAATTCAAGGAGGGTGTATTTAGGTGTTAGGTAAAGTCAAATGGTTCAACAAACAAAAAGGCTACGGATTCATCGAGCAGGAAAATGGACAGGATGTATTTGTCCATTTTCAATCAGTTATCGGAGATGGATTTCGTACTCTTGAAGAGGGACAGAACGTTGAGTTCGACGTTATTCAGGGTCCACGCGGCGAGCAAGCATCAAATGTGATGGTACGTTAATTTAGGTCATTAATGAATTTGCCAAAGAAAGGATCGTTGAGATAGTGACAATGATTCTTTCTTTAGGTTTAGAAAAAATATCGTGAGTTTAACTTTTAAAATTAGCAGGATTTTTTACGTAAATCGGGAATATTACATGTATACCATCTTTGAAAGGGGCTGAATTAATGAATATTATTATTCGAGGTAAACATATCGAACTGACGGACGCACTTAAAGAGTATGTCATGAAACGGGTGGGTAAGTTAGAAAAATATTCAGATGAGTTTATGGACGTCCAAGTCACCTTACTTGTCGAGCGTGACAGGCATCGGGTGGAGGTAACAGCTCCAATTCATGGTATGATTTTGCGCGGGGAAGAGGAAACCGAAGATATGTATTCTTCGATCGATATGGTCGTAGAAAAATTAGAGCGTCAAATCGATAAATATCGGACAAGAATTAATAAACGGATGCGCTCGAAGGTCTTAAAGGATCATGAACCTAAGCAATCAGCTGCTTTAAACGATGAGCCTTATGAAGAAGTTGTTCGTAATAAGAAGTTTCCCGCCAAGCCCATGTCTGTAGAAGAAGCCATTATGCAGATGAATCTGGTGGGACATACTTTCTTTGTGTTCACAAATGCGGAAAGCCAAGAAATGAACGTTGTTTACCTTCGTAACAATGGAGATTATGGGTTGCTTCAACCCCAGACTTAAACAAGCCGTAAGCCAGATAAGTTGCATAGTGCGTTCGAACACAACAGTCGCTTCAAGCCAAAAGGTCCGCGTTAGCGGGCCTTTTGACTTATGAATTAGAAATAACGAGCTTCTAATGGGTTCTCGCCACAAGGCGCTTTACTATCCGACACCTTGCATCCATGGCGGTGTCTAATCTCGGATGTCCTGTCCGAGTCATGGCGGTGTCCTAACCTCGAACATCCTTGTTTGAGTCATAGTGGTGCTTTAGTCTCACCTAGTTTGAGTCTTAGCCGGCGCATCAGCTTTGTGTCAAAGGGGTGACATATGAAGCGCTGATTGCCAAATACATCAAAAGGGATTGACAAAAGAAGGTCCCATGAGGTAAATTGTCCGCTTTAGTTGCAGTGGGTTCTCTAGGATGTTAAACTTAAGAAATACACGATGAAGAAGGGTGGATATAATGGGTTTTTTAGATTTGTTCGATGATAATGCGCGAGAAATACGGAAATATCAAAAGCGCGTTGCAGTGATTAATAGCTTTGAACCTAAAATCCAAGCACTAAGCGATGACGAATTGCGTGGCAAGACCGCCGAGTTCAAAGGCCGTTTTGAGCAAGGAGAGAGTTTGGATTGCCTGTTGCCGGAGGCTTTTGCTGTTGTCAGAGAGGCTAGCCGAAGGGTGATTGAGCAGCGACACTATGATGTGCAGTTGATCGGAGGTATGGTACTTCATGAGGGCCGGATTGCAGAGATGCGCACAGGGGAAGGGAAAACCCTCGTGTCTACTTTGCCGGCCTATTTGAATGCTTTAACAGGTCAAGGTGTGCATGTCGTGACGGTCAATGATTATTTGGCTCGTCGTGATAGTGAATGGATGGGACAAATTCACCAGTTCCTTGGTCTTTCTATTGGTTTAGTTGTTCATGGCTTAAACTATGAGGAACGTCGCAATAGCTATGCGGCAGATATTACGTATGGAACAAATAACGAATTCGGCTTTGACTATTTGCGGGATAATATGGTCACTCGACCGGAAGCTTTAGTTCAGCGTGAACTGAATTATGCTATCGTAGACGAAGTGGATTCGATCCTCGTAGATGAGGCTAGGACACCGCTTATTATTTCCGGTGAGGCCGACAAGCCCACTGAATTATATTTTAAGGTAGCTATGATTACTCCTCGCTTGGAACCTGAAGAGGATTATAAAGTCATTGAAAAAGAGCGGGTTGTCACCCTTACGGAACAAGGGGTCAGTCGAGTGGAAAGCATGCTGGGCGTAGATAACCTTTATGAGGATATCCATACGGAGTTAGCCCATCATGTCAATCAGGCCTTGAAAGCACAAACTCTCTTCAAAAGGGATCGCGACTATGTAGTAAAAGACGGAGAAGTCATTATTGTTGATGAATTTACCGGACGCCTGATGTTTGGTCGCCGTTATAGCGAAGGCTTGCACCAAGCCATTGAAGCCAAAGAAGGCGTGAAGATCGAAAAAGAATCACAAACCTTAGCTACTATTACCTTTCAGAATTACTTCCGAATGTACAAAAAACTCTCAGGAATGACTGGAACGGCTATGACAGAGGAACCAGAGTTTCGGAAGATTTATAAGCTTGATGTTGTCGAAATTCCCACCAATAAACCAGCGATTCGGAGCGATGAACCGGATGTGATTTACCGTACGGAACAAGGAAAGTTCTTGGCGGCGGTGGAAAGTGTCGTCGAATGCCATGCCAAAGGACAGCCGGTTTTGGTAGGAACGGTTTCTGTTGAGAAATCCGAGTATCTGAGTGAGCTGATGGGGCGACGCGGAGTTCCACATCAAGTGCTCAATGCCAAATACCATGAAAAAGAAGCTCAAATTGTCTCCGAGGCCGGACAGCCTGGGATGGTAACGATTGCCACGAACATGGCGGGTCGGGGGACGGATATTATCCTGGGAGAGGGCGTGTCTGAACTCGGGGGTTTGCATATCATTGGGACAGAACGACACGAATCTCGTCGAATTGATAACCAATTGCGTGGACGTGCTGGACGTCAAGGAGACCCAGGATCAACTCAATTTTTTATTTCCTTAGAAGATGACCTAATGCGCATGTTCGGGGCAGACAATATCATGGGCATTATGGACAAATTGGGGATGGACGACTCCATGCCGATCACTTCTAGGATGATCTCTCGTTCTATTGAAACCGCTCAACGGCGTGTGGAGAACCGCAACTTTGACATCCGCAAACACGTTCTTGATTATGATGATGTCATGAATCAACAACGCGAAGTGATTTATGCCCAGCGCCGTGCAGTGCTTATGGGCGAAAATCTTCATGACAACATGATGGACATGTTGGAAAAAGCAGTCACAGACAGTATCAGTATGTTTAGTGGAGAAAGCTCGTTCCCAGAAGAATGGGATTTGTCTGCCTTAGCAGATTATATCGAAAATTTCTTTCTGCCGGCAACCCATTTAAAGCCTGAAGAACTCGCAGACATGTCGAGAGAAGAAATCGAAGAAATGCTGCTCGATAAAGCCAAAGATCTATACCAAAGTCGTGAAGAGCAATTTGGTTCTGAACTGATGCGGGAAATTGAGCGCGCAGTAATGCTTCAGGTTGTGGACAGCAAATGGATGGATCATCTCGATGCGATGGATATGTTGCGTGAGGGAATTGGTCTGCGTGCTTATGGGCAAAAAGATCCGCTGGTTGAATACAGGCGTGAAGGTTTTGAAATGTTCCAAGCGATGATTGACTCCATTCAGGACGAAATTATCCGCTATATAATGCGGGTGACTCCTCAAGTCCGGGAAGAAGTTTTTGAACAGCCTAAGAACATTACGGAAAACCTCTATGAAGGTGAACCCAGCGAACCAGTCCACACCGGAGAACAGATCGGACGTAATGACCTCTGTTCGTGTGGAAGCGGGAAAAAATATAAGAAGTGTTGTGGCGCGGAAAAGAAGAAGTAGGTTTTGGAAGGGTGAAGATAAATGCTTTCTGATTGGAAAAAAGAACTGGAAAAATTAACATTGTGTTTGGCAGATTTGAGGGTTTCTCTTTGACGTCTCTCAACGTATAGAAAAGATCAGCGCGTTAGAGAGGGAGTTTCACCGTCCTGACTTGTGGGATAATCCGGTTAACGCGCAAAAAATCATGCAGGAGTTAGCCTATCATCAGAGCAAGATCAAGATATACGAAGAAATAGAACAGGAAATTGAAGAAACGTCGACCCTCTGGCAGCTGGCAACTGAGGAAGATGATGTGAGTCTTGAGCCAGAGATCGAGCAAGGGGTAAAGTCCCTTCTGCGACGGTTTGAGGCTTTGGAGTTGGAAATACTCCTCAGCGGGCCGTATGACAGGAACAATGCCATTTTAACCCTTCATGCGGGAGCGGGAGGTACTGAAGCACAAGATTGGGTACAAATGCTCTATCGGCTCTATATACGTTGGGGAGAGCGGCACGGATATAAAGTGGAGACTTTGGACTTTTTACCTGGGGAGGAAGCGGGCATCAAAAGTGCAACCTTATCCTTCGGTGGGGAAAATGCCTATGGCTATGCAAAGTCTGAAAAGGGTGTACACAGGTTAGTTCGAATTTCGCCGTTTGATGCCTCTGGACGTCGCCATACCTCGTTCGCTTCTGTGGATGTCATTCCGGAAGTGACGGAGGATAATGAGATAACGATTGATGTAGAGGATTTAAGGATAGATACCTATCGATCGGGTGGGGCTGGAGGTCAGCATGTTAACAAAACGGATTCAGCCATCAGAATTACTCACTTGCGGTCTGGAACGGTAGTCCAGTGTCAGAGCGAACGCTCACAGACTCAAAATAAAGCAGCAGCCATGCGAGTCTTGCAGGCAAAGTTGTTGGAACTTAAGCGTAAGGAGCAAGAGGCAGAGATTTCTGAAATCCGAGGTGAGCAACAAGAGATTGCTTGGGGGAGTCAGATCCGTTCTTATGTGTTCCATCCCTACAGCCTGGTCAAAGACCACCGCACCAATGTGGAAACAGGGAATGTGTCTGCGGTGATGGATGGAGAAATCGATGGGTTTATAGCAGCATTTCTTCAGAAGACTAAGACAGTCCAATAGGGAACCCACTGCGTCAAACTCGATTTAATTAATCCCAATCAAGAATAAGCCGAAGGAGAGAGTCACTTGAATACAACCGAACTAAAGCGAGTAGCCAATGTTATTCGCCAAGACATAATTTCCATGCTTGTCACTTCAAAATCCGGTCACCCGGGTGGAAGCTTATCCGCCGCCGAAATCGTGGCTACGTTATTCTTCAACGAAATGCAGATAAACCCGCAAGACCCTCGCTGGGCAGATCGAGATCGCTTTGTCCTTTCTAAAGGGCATGCGGCACCGGTGCTTTATGCAGCTCTCGCCGAGAAGGGTTATTTTCCTAGGGAGGAGCTGCAAGGGCTTCGCCAAACCGGCCATATGCTTCAGGGACATCCCGACATGAAGAAGACACCAGGCGTGGACATGTCCACAGGCTCCTTAGGACAAGGTCTCTCGGCTGCTAATGGCATGGCTTTAGCCGGAAAGCTGGATGGCAAAGATTATCGAGTTTTTGTGTTACTTGGTGACGGCGAGATGGCCGAGGGCCAAGTTTGGGAAGCAGCGATGGCAGCTGCCCACTACAAACTGGATAATGTCACCGCCGTTTTAGATTTAAATGGACTCCAAATTGACGGGACGACAGATAGTGTCATGTGTTCTACTCCGCTAGCTGCAAAGTGGCGCGCCTTTTGCTGGAATGTGATCGAAGTCGATGGGCATGACGTGGATGCTTTGCTGGCAGCCTTTGCCGAGGCGAAACAGTGCAAAGAAAAACCGTCCATCATCATTGCCAAGACGGTGAAGGGCAAAGGAGTTTCCTTTATGGAAAACCAAGCAGGGTGGCATGGCAATGCGCCGAGCGTTGAACAAGGTGAACAGGCACTGAAAGAATTACGAGAGGAGGCGTTAAACCTTGGCTGATAAAGTAGCGACACGTGATGCGTATGGCAAAGCCCTTCTTGTGTTAGGGGCTGAAAACCCTGAGGTTGTTGTTTTAGATGCAGACTTATCGAAGTCGACCAAGACCGCTGAATTTGGTAAAAAATATCCCGAACGGTTCTTCAATATGGGTATTGCTGAATCAAACCTCTTAGGGACCGCTGCTGGACTAGCTGCAGCAGGAAAAATTCCGTTTGCAAGTACTTTTGCAATTTTTGCAGTTGGGCGGGCTTTTGAGCAAATTCGCAATTCAATTGCTTATCCTAAGCTAAATGTCAAAATTGCAGCCACACATGCTGGAATTACGGTAGGAGAAGATGGAGGTTCGCATCAGGCCATTGAAGATGTAGCCATCATGCGTGCTGTCCCCAACATGGTAGTTTTAGTCCCCGCCGATGGGGAAGAAACTCGCCAGGTGATTTTAGCTGCCGCCAAATACAACGGCCCAGTTTATGTTCGGATGGGGCGCTTGGAGGTCCCACTTCTTTTCGGAGAAGGGTATAGTTTTGAAATTGGGAAGGCGAATGTCCTTAAAGAAGGGACCGACGTTGCCATCATGGCAAATGGCGTAATGGTGTCCATGGCTTTAGAGGCTGCCGAACTGCTCGCTGCCGAGGGGATTAACGTGAGTGTCGTCAATGTTGCTTCGGTGAAACCTCTGGATGAAGAAACCATTGTGCGGGTTGCCAAGCAAACGAAAGCCGTTGTGACGGCAGAAGAGCACAACATCATTGGCGGATTGGGAAGCGCGATCGCTGAGGTGCTGGGGGAGAAGCAACCCACGCCTATGGTTCGCGTAGGAATAAACGATACGTTCGGAGAATCTGGACGCCCTCAGGAGCTTCTTGAGAAGTATGGATTGACTAAGGGAGACTTAGTCAAAGCAGTACATGAGGTCCTTGTTAAAAAGCAAGGGTAAGGCTAGGCAAAAAACGATTAAGGTCGATCTTTAGATGACGATAGGACAAGTATTCTTCGAGAATGCTGTCCTTTCTTTCTTGTCTAGTGCACGGTGCCCGATGTGCGGTCGGACGTCGTGCCTCGAATTGCAGGATATCTGTGATCAGTGTCGAATGAATTAAAAGTTAATGGAAAAAAGGGCATGTCGTGCGAAAATCAAGGAGGACAATATGATTCAGTTGAGAAATGTATCCAAGATTTATCCGAACGGTGCCAGAGCCCTTGTTGATGTCAATCTTAAAATTGGCAAAGGGGAATTTGTTTTTCTGGTAGGTCCAAGTGGGGCTGGTAAATCGACGATTATTAAATTATTTTACCGTGATGAAACTCCGACGCGGGGACAGGTTCAGATTAATAGTAAAAATTTGGTGCGTATGAAAGATCGGGAAGTGCCCTATTTGCGACGCAGCATAGGGGTGATCTTTCAGGACTTTAAGTTGTTGCCTAATAAAACAGTTTTAGAAAACGTAGCTTTTGCCCTTGAAGTGATCGGAGTGTCGAAGAGTGAGGTTAAGAAGCGGACGCTTGAGACGTTAGAACTTGTCGGACTTGCCGGCAAAGAAAAATCCTTTCCGCATGAGTTGTCGGGAGGGGAACAACAGCGTGTCTGTGTGGCACGGGCAATTATCAATAATCCTGCCCTGTTGGTGGCTGATGAACCGACGGGCAACTTAGATCCAGAAACTGCATGGGAAATCATGGATCTGCTATACAGCATTAACAAACGAGGAACGACTATTGTCATGGCTACCCATGCCAGAAATATTGTGGATAAGATGCAGCTACGTGTGATTGCCATAGAAAACGGCCGGGTCGCGCGAGATGAAGAAAAGGGAGGGTATGGCTATGAGGCTTAACTCCACTAGCTACATTTTGCGCGAGACGGCCCGCTCTATGAAACGTAATCCTTGGCTTAGCATTGCTTCTGTATTGACAGTTATGGTCTCTCTGGTGATTTTAGGTTTTTCAGTGTTTTTTCTAGCCAATGCCTCTAATATGGCTAAATCTTTCGAATCCCAGTTGGAGATTGCCACATTTGTGCAAACTAGCGCAACTCCCGCCCAAGTACAGGCCTTACAAAGCCAAATTCAGGGGATGTCGGGCGTGGCTTCCGTAACTATTGTAACCAAAGACCAAGCGCTAATTGATTTTGGTAAGACGATGGGTGGATCCCAAAGCAATCTGGTGACTGATCTAGGAGGAACCAATCCTTTCCCAGATAAGTTGACGGTTAAAGCGACAAACCCACAAAACGTTAAAGCCCTAGCTGATGCAGTGTCCGTTCTACCGGGAGTAGACAAAGTGCGTTATGGACAGGGATATGTGGACAAGCTTCTGATATTTACGCAATGGCTGAGGTGGATTGGACTGGGCGTGGTTGCAGCATTTGGCGTCGCGGCCATTGTGTTAATTTCCATTAATGTTAAAATGAATGTCTTTTCTCGGCGTCGCGAAATTCAGATTATGAAATTAGTAGGCGCAAGTAATAGTTTCATCCGTTGGCCTTTCCTTATTGAGGGATTGGCACTAGGCTTTGTCGGGGGAGCGCTGGCCGCCGGTATAGTTGGCATGGGTTATAATTGGATAACTAACTATGTTCAATCAACCTTAACCTTTCTGCCGGTCGTTCAAAATGCTGTCCTCTTTCGCCAAGTCACAGCGGGTCTTTTACTCTCAGGCATGGTGATGGGAGCTATTGGCAGTGGGGTATCTCTGCAGAAGTTCCTTCGAGCATAGAGAGAGGAAGTGTCGACGGGAATTGGAACGATGTGGGGAAGTAGATGCAAGTTGGAACGGTTCTTGACTTGCATCAAAGTGCAAAACTCTTTGGTTTTTCTGTAAGTGAAAAGTTCCTTGCCATCGGTATTTAACTTTCCTTGGCGATGGCCACTTCGCACCATCACGACATCTAATCATCCAACACCTTGTCATCCATGACGGTGTATAATCTTAAACATCTTTGTTTGGGTCTCGGCGGAGCTCTAATCTCAAACGTCCTGTCTAAGTTCTTGTCTGGAACCATACCTCACACCTGTTGAGGTATGGACAAGTTTTTTAGAGCGCCGTGGTGAATATGCTTTCTTTTTTATTTCTTGACATCCATTGCAGAGAATGGAGTATCTTATTAAATTTTTAATAAGGAACGGAGGGGTCGTTTGTTCCAGAAGAAAGTAATACCGATTATGGTACTTAGTCTTTTTTTGTTTGGAACATCGGCATTGCCTTCTCGTGCCAGTGAACTAGAGGATACAGTTCAACAGAAAAAAGATGTTGCCAGTCAAAAAAATCAAGTTCAGGGGCAGTTGAATCGATTAACCTTTACCGCAGATAAAATGAAGGCTCAATTGGCTCAACTAGAAACTCAAATTGCTGCGGCACAGAAGCTTTTAAGTCAGAAGCAGGCCGCTTATGTCCAAGCTCAAACGCAAGTTCTTTCCGCTCAAAACGAACTGGATCAAAAGCAAAAAGAGCTAGAAGACCGTCAAAGTGCCCTCGGAAAACGGGCTCGGGGAATCTATGAGAGTGGGCAGATTAGCTATTTGGAATTGCTCTTTCAGTCCACGGACCTCAGTGATTTCGTGACTAGAATGGAGTATTTCAACAAATTAGTGGACAATGATCGCCACTTGCTGACAGATATTAAATCCCAAAAGGAACAAATTGCCCAAAAAACGCGCGAATTGCAGAGCAGAAGGGACCAAGCCGCTCAGCTTCAAATGCAGGCCGCTTCTGTCAGTACAAATCTCGATCAGACAAAATCTCAACAACGTCTCGCTTTGGACCAAAATCAGAAGACTCAACAACAGGCTTTTGATGAAGTTGACCGCTTGGAATCTGAGGCTAATGCTTTAGGAGACAAAATTCGGAAAATGCAGGCAGCACAGTCTACCCGTCAAGGAGGGGTGAGTGGATCAATCTCTACTTGGCCGGTGCCGGGCTTTTACGAAATTAGTGACCCCTTTGGTTGGCGGACTCACCCCATTACCCATAAACAGAGTTTGCATACCGGAACGGATATCATTGCTCCCTCTGGAACGAAGATTCATGCTGCAGGAGCAGGGGTTGTCCTAGTAGCTGGTTGGAATTCTGCCTATGGAAATATGACTATTATTGATAATGGTAATGGCATATCTACGCTTTATGGACATCAGTCTGCTTTGGCCGTCACCGAAGGCCAGTCAGTTCAAGCTGATCAAGTGATCGGATATGTTGGTTCTACAGGGATGAGTACTGGCCCACACTTGCATTTCGAAGTTCGTGTAGGCGGAAATCCCACAGACCCTTTGCAGTATTTTCCTAATTGATTGATGGATAAGCAGTATTTCTACACGGTGATAAGCATATAATAGAGCGAGACTTGATGGAAGGGGTTTGACTTGATTGCAGGAGTGGAACTGGAAAAGAATAGCTAAACACGTCGGAGTCGTCTTTCTGATTTTTTCTGTTCTCGTGACTACGTTAGTGGGAGGGATTATTCTCACCAACGTCGATAACGTGGGGCGATTGGTTCACGTTGTGCAACTGATTCGCAGCGATTATTTAGAAAAGGTAACGACCGATCAAGTTGTGGAAGGCGCAACAAAAGGCATTGTAGATGCTTTAGGAGATCCTTATTCTACATACATGAATGCCAAGGAGAATCAGGAACTTTTTCAAATGCTTGAAGGAAAGTTTGGTGGGGTAGGGATTGTTCTCAGTCTCAAGGATCCTAAAAAGCTTGTGGTAATGCGCCCAATCAAGAATTCACCCGCTAGCAAGTCCGGCATCCTTTCGGGTGACGTTATCAGCAAGATAAATGATGTGGATACGTCAGGAATGGAGCAAGATAAAGCGGTGGCTCTGATGCGTGGAGATCCTGGAACGAAGGTTAACTTGGCCTTATACCGGGACAGCACGAAGAAAACCTACACGGTCAGTTTAACGAGGGAAAACATCACCGTTCCAACTGTTGATGGGGAAGCTTTGCCGGGGAACCCAGATATTGCTTACATTACTATTTCTCAGTTCGCTTCAGATACAGGGACAGAGCTTAAAGACACCTTGAACAATATGGACATCAAAAAATATAAGGGACTGATCCTGGATATGAGGTATAACCATGGCGGGGAGCTCAATGCAGCGGTTCAAGTTGCCAGCTACTTTGTTCCCTCGGGTCCAGTAGTTTATATTGTAGATAAACAAGGTAACACAGATACTAAAATGGCAGCAGGTACGTATTTAGGGATGCCCATGGTTGTGCTTGTCAATGAAGAAAGTGCTTCAGCCGCTGAGATTGTAGCTGGAGCGATCAAGGATGAAAAAACAGCGACCCTGGTAGGTGTCAAGACGTTCGGCAAAGGGATTGTGCAAACGATTTTCCCTTTGGATGCGGGGACAAGCGTCAAATTAACAACGGCCAAATATCTTACGCCCAATAAGGTGTCTATTAACAAAATAGGAATTGAACCAGATATTAAGGTGGAGCTGAATAAGGGGCAAGTTGCAACCATTTCCCCCACCGACACGAATTTCGATTCGCAGCTGCAAAAAGCTCTCCAGACACTACAGGGCAAACTAAAATAAGGGGCATAGAACGGCACGCTTTAATCAAAGCGTGCCGTTTTTCCGCAGTTCGATATTCGTGGTTTGTGGTAGGAATGACGAATATCGAACTAAGAATGTCTAATCACAAGTAGGTGTTTCTCATCATGAATATCGAACCATGAACATCGAGTTGTAGCCGTCGTTAAGGTTGTTGCATAGACTACGCTGACCAAAAAAAACGATGGGGGTTACAAACATGGGGAACAAGACTGGGGTGAGACATTATTTTGCTGAAGGAATGACCACTAGAGGCTACATATCATTGTTGCCAAATATGATGCCCAGTTGGCAGCGGGCTTATGTCTTATTGGGAGGACCAGGGACTGGTAAATCGACCTTGATAAAGGTTATTGGCTTAGAATTATTGGATCGGGGCTATGACATTGATTTCTTACGTTCGGCAAGGGATCCTGACTCGATTGCTGGTTTCATCATGCCGCGTATGGGGTTAGCGATGTTGGATGCTATGGAGGTTTCACCACTGCGTTGGCGGGCCCCGGGGGTTGTCGAGAAATTCATTGATTTTAGGATTTTTTGTGACGAACGAAAATTGGAGAAGCAACGCTCAGAAATTTTAAAAATGGAAAATCAGATTCAAGAGCTTCAAATGACTTTGGAAGAAGAGTTGGCTACTGAACTTGTTTCGTTGATTGGAAATAAGGCTCACAAACCGCATACGGGAAAAGAAGACATCTCCTGGATTTTAGAGAATTCTGCCCATCTCAAAATAAAAAAAGAACACACCGGACCTTGGCCCCTAGCCGAAAATGCCATTAAGCTTTTGCAAAAAAGCGTCATTAATCCATATTTCTTGCACGGCTTAACTGCCCAAGGATGGCTCAACCTTGCGCCACATTTTCTCACAGACTTTGATCAAATCCGACTCGAAGGTGATGAAACGTTGGATGCCCTGGATTGGGTCTTACGTGAAGCTCAGCAATTGGGGCAAATGATAGAGATTGTCTTGCACCCACTCAATCCGGATGAAGTAATCGGAATTGTTTTCCCTGAGAGGCATTTGGCAATCTGGCAGGGAAACCCGGAAAATTTGGGGGATCAAGGATTGGAGCGACCTTTCAGTCCTAAATTGATCGAGACCCTAGCGTCTTGGCAAACACACAGGTCTCAGCTTAAGGCGATGTATATGGATACGGTTAATTTTGAACAAGTGGATGGTTATCGCGAAACCATGCTCAATCAGATTTTATGTGATTTACAGACAAAATGTTGTCAGTAGAGGCGATGCACCGTGCTCTTACCTAGTTGCCAGGGCACGATCCATCGTGCCCCTACTTAAAGATGTGTGTCAGAATCAAACTGATAATGCTGAGAACTATGGCACCGATAAATGCACTAGAAAAGCTTTGAATGGAAAATCCTGGGACAAGTTTCGCTGTCAAGGCGAGCATAGCTGCATTAATAACTAAGGTGAATAATCCTAAGGTTAAAAGTTGTAAAGGAAAGGTAAAAAACGAAAATATTGGCCGAACAAGAGTATTAACCAGACCCCAAACAAGTGCCGCAAAAATTGCGCTCGAGAAGTTAGCAAGCTGAAGACCTGGAACTATTAAAGTCATGAGAACTAGAGCAATTGCATTGATAAATAAACGAACAATTAGTCCAACCATAAAAAGTGATCTCCTTTTCTCTTGAATTTTATTTAAGACGACAGGGAAAACTAAACTAAAGAAAAAATTTAGGATCGAGCTTCGAAAGGAGCGTGTTCCATGGCAAAAAAAGTAAGGTTCCTTTTAGTGATTTTTTCCTTATGTCTTAGTTTAACAATAACTGGCTGTGGTCTACAAGCCCTTTTAGGAAACAAAAACAAAACTTCTGCGACTAAGGGGGAGACAGAAAAGGTTATCGCGGTTGCTTTAAATGAGGATGATCCCAATAAACTACTGATTACTAAGGGAATTGATGATCTGGCGAAAAAGGAAAACGTGCAAGTGAAGTATCTGGACAAAAGTGCAGCGGGAGAAGAATCCCCCTTAAAAGGGGCGAAGGTTCTAATTTATCAGGGGGGAGATGCAAGTCTGCTAAAGAGTGCAGCAACAGACAAAATTCCGGTATTAGCCTTAAATCAACTTCCTACGGGTGTAAAGCTCATGGGGATAATCACTCCGGATCAGGAAAAAATTGGTGAGCTAATGGCCCAAACGTTGCTAAGTAAGGTTGCGGAGGGTCAGGTCGTAATTTTGCAGGGAGACCCCAGCGATAGTGGATTTCAGGAACGTTTAGCTGGGAACAAAGCGGTACTTAGTAAATATCCCAAAATAACAGTGCAAACCATTGCCAGTTCTCCAGATTCCGAATCCCTCGCTAAGCAGGGGTTAATGGATTTTATTCAGAAGAATCCGGGTAAAGTCCAGGGAATTTTGGCCTATACAGAAAAATTGGCTGCCATGGCAAACAGTGTTTTAAAACAGGCACAATTAGATAAGAAAATTATTCTGGTTGGCGGACAAGCCAGTGTTCCCTCTTTAGAGCGGATTTCAAGCGGAGCGCAGGTCGGTGATGTTGATACTTCTCCTTATCTGCAGGGTGTCAATGCCTATCAATGGGCTCAAAAAATAATTAGTAAGCAATCCCTAGATGTCAATGATTCTATCACCAGTGATCAAGGCGAAATACCGGCTAAAATTATCCAAGTTAAGGCTGTAACGCCGGATAATCTCGCGCTGATCCAGAAGAGTTACACCAAAACCATGCAAAGTGCAGAACAAGATAAAAAGCAAACAGAACAAGCAGGTCAAGCGTCTAAGTCAAAAGATCAATCAAAAAATGGACAGGACAAGAAAGAGGCGCAGAGTGGAGATAGCTCTGGCGATAAGTCCGGAGATAAGCCCGGAGCAAGTGGTGGAGGACAGCAGGATAAATCAAGCGCTCTTCCTCCGGGAGTAAAAACGGTGACGGAACGAACTAAGACTGAAACAACGCGAGAGTATCTTGATGCTCAAGGTAAAGTTATTGGCACTGAGAAAACTGCAAATGAACAGGTAAAAACCGTGCCTCCCGAAATGTTAAAACAACAGCAGCAGCCCGAGCAATCAAAAAATTCTACCCAAGATCAGGGGGATCAATCGGCGAACGATAAAGGAACGGAATCAAAATAAAAGAGGTATCTAAAAAATTTTCAGCCGAAGGCATTTTCGGCTTTTTCTTTTACCTGAAAACAATATGAAAAAGAATATGCTTAAAAAGAGTTTTCTTTATGTAATTGGATGATGAGTGGTATAATTATTCTTGATCCTTTTAATTGTATAACTCATAAATTGGATGTAAAATAAACTAAGAAGAATTACAAATAGATATTAATATATTCTGAATTATAGTTGTTAATATTTATTTGTCTAAAAGGAGACCAGAGCATGGAATTCCGTTTACATGCCCCCTATAAAGCAGCAGGGGATCAGCCTCAGGCAGTAGATGCTCTGGTCGCCGGGGTGAACGGAGGTCGCCGGCACCAGACATTACTAGGAGTCACAGGATCTGGAAAGACCTTTACGATGGCCAATATAATAATGAAGCTGCAGAGGCCGACTCTCATACTTGCCCATAACAAAACGTTAGCGGCGCAACTTTATAGCGAGTTTAAAGAGTACTTTCCCGAGAATGCGGTGGAGTATTTTGTAAGTTACTATGATTATTACCAACCCGAGGCCTACGTGCCCTCTAGTGATACGTTTATTGAAAAAGACGCGTCGATTAACGATGAAATTGAGAAATTGCGGCACTCGGCGACCGCTTCGCTGCTGGAGCGGCGTGACGTGATCGTGGTCGCTAGCGTTTCCTGTATTTATGGGTTAGGTTCGCCGGACGATTATCGTGATCTTGTTCTCTCGTTACGTCAGGGACAAGTTGTCGATCGTAACGAGGTTTTGCGGAAGCTGATTTCAATACAGTATGACCGTAATGATATCGCCTTTGTTCGGGGAACGTTTCGTGTACGTGGGGATGTCGTAGAGATCTATCCGGCTGCTTCGAGTGAACGGGTGATCCGGGTGGAAATGTTCGGCGATGAAATTGAGCACATTTATGAGATCAATGTGCTGACGGGAGAGATCTTAGGGGAACGGTACCATGTCTCAATCTTTCCGAACTCTCACTATGTAACTGCCCGTGACAAAGTCATGCAAGCTGCGGAAAATATTGAAAAGGAACTAGATGAACGCTTAAAGGTCTTAGAAGCAGAGAACAAGCTTATAGAAGTACAGCGACTTGAGCAGCGGACACGCTATGATTTGGAAATGCTTAGAGAAATGGGCTTCTGTAATGGGATCGAAAATTATTCTCGCCATTTGACCTTCCGTGAGCCGGGAGAAACCCCCTACACACTCTTGCATTATTTCCCGGACGATTTCCTCCTTTTTGTGGATGAATCACACGTTTCGCTTCCTCAGGTGAGGGGAATGTATGAAGGGGACCGTTCCCGCAAAACTACTTTAGTGGACTATGGTTTTCGCCTTCCTTCTGCTCTGGATAATCGCCCCCTCACATTCGTAGAATTTGAACGAATAATCAAGCAAAGTGTCTTTGTAAGTGCAACACCGGGCCCCTATGAACTCGCTCACTGTCCGACAGTTGTAGAGCAAATTCTTCGTCCTACAGGGTTGCTGGATCCGGAGGTTATAGTTCGTCAGACGACAGGGCAGATTGATGATTTGCTTGGAGAAATTCGGGCGCGGATCGCTAAGGATGAACGAGTCCTTGTTACGACGTTAACCAAGAAGATGGCCGAGGATCTCACGGATTACCTCAAAAACCTAGAAATCAAGGTCAAGTACCTGCACTCGGATATTAAGACTCTTGAACGAGTGGAAATCCTTCGGGAACTTCGCCTAGGGGCGATCGATGTCGTCGTAGGGATTAACCTCTTGCGAGAAGGACTGGATTTACCTGAAGTTTCCTTGGTTGCGATTCTCGATGCGGATAAGGAAGGATTTCTTAGGTCAGATCGTTCCCTCATTCAGACTATTGGCCGTGCAGCACGCCATGCCCAAGGCAGGGTCATCATGTATGGTGATAAGATTACAAGGTCAATGCAGCTTGCCCTGGATGAAACGAATCGACGCCGAGCAATCCAAATGGCGTATAACGAAAAAATGGGGATTACGCCTCAAACGATTCATAAAGCTGTTCATGATGCACCGGAGGCAACTAAAGTTGCCGAGCTGAAAAAAGCCTATGGATCAAAATTACCCCCTGAGGAACTTGCCAATCTCATTAAGAATTTGGAACAAGAAATGCGTCTTGCAGCACGAGATCTCGACTTTGAACGAGCCGCTGAAATCAGAGATGCTATGATCGAGTTAAAAGGCGACGAAAACAAATACAAAATGACCTCGCAGCAACGGGGCAATACTCGGTATAAGCGAGAAAGTAAGAAAGCCGGCAAGAAGTGAGTTGCAAGAAGAGAAAGCAGGAAATGAATTGCACGCTCACCAAAGCTCCGGAGCGGCTCGTTTGTTGGCTTTGCTAACGCACCAAACCTCTGGGATATTCAGCAAGTGAACCATGGTGCGTCTTCACGCTTCGCCAACTGCAC
>JARLHW010000280.1 GCA_031292075.1 Desulfosporosinus sp. | reverse complement strand
TAGTGATTGAGGTCGAAGCGTGTCAACTAATTCATCTGAACATTAAAGTGTAAGTTATCAAGAAACGTTCGGGTTGGTTTTAAACCATCAACCCTATATCTATCTTACAAGGAGGTATTCTAACAAAGCGCCTAAACGACGCAGAGTGATTGAAACCGATCGTGATCGTCATACAATTTCCAGAGGTTCTAATCTAATATGGGTAGGTGGCCGAGTGGTTAAAGGCGACAGACTGTAAATCTGTTCCGCGAGGTACGATGGTTCGAATCCATCCCTGCCCACCATTTAAAAGAAAATTTTCGTGGAGAAGTACTCAAGTGGCTGAAGAGGACGGTTTGCTAAACCGTTAGGGTGGGTAACTGCCGCGAGGGTTCAAATCCCTCCTTCTCCGCCAGATATATTCCTCGATAGCTCAATGGTGGAGCAACCGGCTGTTAACCGGTAGGTTGTAGGTTCGAGTCCTACTCGGGGAGCCATGCGGGTGTAGCTCAATGGTAGAGCGCTAGCCTTCCAAGCTAGTTACGAGAGTTCGATTCTCTTCACCCGCTCCATTAAAACTAACAAACCGCACTAATATGTGCGGTTTTTCTATGTTACATATTCATGCCGCTAAAAGGTATGTAAAGAGCCGTTTGAAAGTGATAAAGGCATTGTGGTGGGCGAATTTAATGTATTTTCTAGGTGACCTAGTTGCATATTGTATTAAGAATAATAAACTAAAAGGGACCATACTTTTCTTGACATTGGACACGCTATTTTCGAAGCTCGATCCTTAATTCTTAAAATAGATATCCCTAATCGTTAAAATTCAATAGGAAAGGAGTTCACTAATATTGATTAGTCTGCTGGTTCGATTGTTGATTAATGCATCAGCTCTAATTTTAATGACACGTTTTATTCATGGCCTTTACCTCTCAAGTTTTTCGACCGCAATTTGGGCAGCACTCGTTTGGGGTCTGGTTAATACTCTTGTAAGGCCTATCTTTTCGTTCTTCACCTTCCCTTTGCAACTTTTGACATTGGGATTATTCACTTTAGTTATTAATGGAGCCATGCTTGCGTTGACAGCAAAGCTTGTTCCAGGATTTCATATTAAAGGATTTTCTAGTGCGTTCATCGGTGCATTAGTTCTCAGCATTATCAGTTTAATTCTAAATCACATTTTTTAAATAAGTGAAGGCCGGACTTAAATAGCTATTAAAAGCGCCCGGCGGCTTTCTGAATGGTGTGTTGCTGGATTGGGGTGTCTTAGGTGAGGTGGGGAATACGAAAAGCCGCCTGTTTGAAGTCGAGCGGCTTTGATTGTCCGGGTGTTGACGCATAATGCTGCTGGAACCAACCAGCACAAGAAAAAAGAGGTCAGACCCAAAATGTTGGTCGAACCTACCATTAATGAAACCGACTGCCGGACAAGAGAACGGCTCGGCAAAGATTATCACATTTCCCATGCCACCATTCACCCACTCATCCTGCGGTTTGTTTCGCATCATAAATATGCAACTACCTAGAAAACGTTATGCTTGCTTGAAGAGGTCAGATTGTTTTCTTTTGTTGTTTCACCACAACAAAAACCATTCAAAGGCCACACCTGGCGGCTTCTTGAATGGTTTGTTTGTGGATTGGGGTGTCTTGGGTGAGGTGGGGATACGAAAATAGGCTCAGCAGTTAAAAAATACTGTTGAGCCTATCTTTCTTTATTATTGAACTGCATCTTTAAGTGTCTTTCCAGCTTTAAAACCAAGAGGTTTCGAGGTTGGTGTCGGCTCCGTGACGTAATAATATAGAAGTGTGTGATATTATGAAAGTAAATACATTTTTGGGATGTTGCAGTTGGATAGGGAAGCCGTTTGGATGATTACTTCATATTTGCGCAACCCTACTCCCAAGCTGGTTTCGGATATTTAGCCATTTAGCAGAAAAATGGGGGTGATTACGTGATTACCTTGGAACGAGATGAATTAATAGAATTTTCCGAAAAACTTGTGGATCATATCACAGTTATTGAAGGATTTTTACAACTTGATAGCGAAAAGAGAGTCATTGAACTTGAGATACAAGAGCTAAAATCAACAGTTCTTGCCTTCATTGATGAGCAAGTATGCAAATAAACTGCTCTGGAATTTAGACAAGAATTAGTTGCCGTAAAGGGGTGGTGACCACGCTTTGAAAAAGGTGTTAGTTGTTGATGACAACGAGGGAATCCGTCGTCTTTTTACTGAGGTTCTGATTAACGAAGGTTATTCGGTCGACACAGCTACCAACGGTTTTCAGGCTTTGGAAAGAATTCGAGAATGTGTTCCATTGGTTGTTCTCTTGGATTCAAAAATGCCGGTTATGGGGGGCATAGAAGTTCTAAATGAAATCTCCAACTCCTACCCGAACTTACATGTTATTTTGATTTCTGCATATACAGACCAAAAGGACGTAAAAGTAGCTCTAGAAAGCGGTTTAGTCAAGCATTGCATATCAAAACCGTTTTCCTTAACTGACCTGATTGAACTTCTACACTCCCTTAACATTTGACGCCCTGCCTAGTAAGTATTGCTTACTGGGTGGGGTGTTGCTATTTGCAAATTAGCGTAATAACTCAAACCGCCAGTTTGAAGTTAGGCTGCCATGCGAATCTGTAAATTTGTCCCACCCGACCCAGCGCAACATATAAGGCAGTCCAAACACCCGGCGGCTTCCTGAAAGGTGTGTTGGTGGATTGGGGTGTCATAGGTGAGGTGGGCATAACCAAAAACAGGCTCAGCGGTATAACTCCGCTGGGCCTGTTTTTTATTATAAAGCTTAACATATTCTTCATACGAAGTTAATGGAATGGTAACAAATGTGGTTTATGATGAATAGAATCGATAGATATTCGTAATTTTACGGTTGAAATAT
>JARLHW010000279.1 GCA_031292075.1 Desulfosporosinus sp. | reverse complement strand
ATCAAATATAAAGAATAACGAAGAGACACCAAATATAAAGAATGTCGGGTCTTATAGAATTTAGAGATGTCGCGACAAATCAAAACGACGAGGATAAATAATGTCCAAGTAAAGACCGTCACGGCTCGGAAAGCGAAAGATGAACGTCCCGCTAAGGGAAGCAAGCTCTTCGAAGAGTTAAGCTGTAACATATTCCTCTGCGCAAAGAAATTCTCAGGCAAAACTGTATCCGAATACAATATCATTAAGAACTGCGCGTCGAAAGAGACCAAGATCATCGCATACTGCGCTACGATTCACAACGACGACACATGGATTGCGATACAGGATTACTGCAAAGAGAAGGGCATCGAGTTTGAAGGTCACACGAGCATATTCGACGAGGACGGAGACAACCTGGTTGAGATTCTCGTAAAGGAGTGGAGAGAGATTATGAAGGAGGAGGAAGAAGGCAAAGATGAGGACGACCGAATGGGAGGGCAAGAGAAGGGAGGAGCAGAACTAGACCAGAGACGAATCCTGTCGAGTTCTGGAGAGAGGATGGTGGTGAAGTCTACGGGTGAGAAGAAAGAGAAAAAGCCGAAGCGAACAAAGTACCGTCCGCTGAAGTATATGATCATCTTCGACGACGTTTCGATAGAGATCGGGAATAAATGGATCACGGCGCTGGTTAAGATTCACAGACACTTCGACTCCAAGATTATCTTCTCTTCTCAGGATATCATCGACATGGCGAAGGGTGCGCGAAACCAGATGAACTATGTCCTGCTGTTTAAGGATATGCCAAAGGAGCGAATCGAGAAGGTATGGAAAAACTGTGCTTTACCGATTACGTTCGGTCAGCTGGAGGATATGTACGAGGTCGCGACTGAAAAACCGTACAGCTTTCTCTATATTGACTGCCCCCATAATCGGTACCGTATCAACTTCTCGGAGGAGATCGAAATCCCACCTCCTCGGGAAAATGAGAAGCTAAAGAGGAGATAGATATGTATTAACCCAAAAGATGCCACCGAAACGAGCACCTAAAAGAAAAGCCCCAGCGAAGAAACGAACTCAACGAGGAGGAAATGTCGGTTACCGATCTCTCATGACAATGCATCCTCAGAATGGAACTGGATTCTTCGGAGATTTGTGGAGTGGGGTTAAGGACGCCGCTAATTTCGTGAAGGATAATAAGTTGATCTCGAAAGGCCTCTCGTTGATTCCTCATCCATATGGCCAAGCTGGATCTCAAATCGCTGGTCAACTTGGTTTTGGCAAGAAGAGGAAGAGACGAACGATCAAGTACACGTAAATGAGGAAATGTTTTTATATCTATGTTGATATAAAAATGTATTCACTTCTCTCAAAGGATGGCTGTCTATTACCAATCGCTTCTCGGACTATCTACCATCAACGGCGATGATCTCAATGTTGATAATCTCAATTGCAAACACTTCGCATTTTCGGACGGTAGCGAAGCGGACGGATATATACTTACTTCGGATTCCGAAGGCAATGGAACGTGGAAACCCGACCCTAACACTACCCTGGCGGGAGATGTCAGCGGAGCTCTACTGTCCAACGTCGTCAATTCTGTCGGAGGAAGTAGTTCGGCGAATATACAGAGCTCCGAACTTCTTGCGAACGCTTCGACGAGTTCTAATATACCATCTGCGATCGTCCGAAGAGATGCGAGCGGAGGTTTTAGCGCTGGTAGTATATCAGCGAATCTGGTCGGAAATGCTAGTTCTGCTACTTTGGTGACCCTGTCTGGCGACTGTGTCGGAGCGAGTTCTGGCAATCAGGTGTCTAGTTTGCGAGGAGGTACTGTTTCGATTCCGACAGGTACAGATACTCTCGTCAATCTTAGCGGAACGCAGACACTGACGAATAAGACCCTGACGGCTCCGAAGATGAGTACGATCGTCAACACCGGAACACTGACTCTTCCGGCAAGTACAGATACTCTTGTGGGTAGAGCAACGACAGATACTCTGACGAACAAAACGATCACAGGTACAACGAACACTGTGGAGGCAAACAGCATGCGTAATGGATCTACTTGGGTCGTT
>JARLHW010000278.1 GCA_031292075.1 Desulfosporosinus sp. | reverse complement strand
TTAGTAATACCCAATATATCCTATTTGGAGAAAAATCGGGACCGTATCAAAGGAATCTTTATTACACATGGGCATGAAGATCATATTGGGGGGTTGCCATTTATTTTACCCAAATTAAATATACCTCTATATGGGACAAAGTTAACGTTAGGGCTAGTTCAGGCAAAGTTTCGGGAACGAACTCCATACCCTGAATCTCTGGTTAATATAATAGAACCTGGCCAACCCATACAGGTTGGGGCTTTTGAAGTAGAAGCATTTCGGGTTACCCATAGTGTTCCAGATGCAGTCGGGTATTCCTTGCTTACTCCAGTAGGTAGAGTGATTTATACGGGGGACTTTAAAGTCGACTATACGCCGATCGACGGTCAAAACATGGACCTCGGAAAACTGGCTGCCTGGGGGGAAGAAGGGATACTGGCTTTGCTTTGCGACTCCACAAATGCTGAGCGTCCAGGCGTTACAATGTCAGAAATGGTTGTCGGAAAAGCCTTGCGGGAGTGGTTCGAACGCGCCAAAGGGAAAATAATTATGGCTTCCTTTGCTTCGAACGTTCATCGGATACAACAAGCAATAGATGCAGCAGCAGATATTGGACGTAAGGTTTGCGTAGTGGGAAGAAGTATGGAAAACGTGGTTCGTACCGCAATTGAGTTGGGATATTTGATATTGCCCGGTGAGGATATCCTAGTCGACAGCTCAGAGGTGGGTATGATGCCGCCGGAACGTTTACTGGTTCTTACTACAGGGAGCCAGGGTGAGCCGCTCGCTGCGTTAACACGAATGGCTACAAAGAGCCATCGGCAGATTAATGTGATGGAAGGGGATATGGTTATTCTTGCGGCGACGCCGATACCCGGAAACGAGAAACTAGTCGGGAAGACGATTAATCATCTTTATCAAATCGGGGCCGACGTTGTCACGAAGGACATGGGACTGGTACACGTATCCGGACATGCTAACCAAGAGGAGATTAAGCTAGTGATTCGCCTGACCCGCCCTCGTTTTCTCATACCACATCATGGTGAAATTCGGCATCAAGTCGCTTTGCGAAGGATTGGACGAACCTTAGGTTATTCCGATCAGGACATTGCCTTAACCCAATTGGGCTCCCGGGTTGAGCTTTCCCCGGATCGGATGGAGTTTGGAGAGCGTGTGGAGGCTGGAAGTGTATACATTGACGGTTTGGGTGTTGGAGATGTTGGGCAAATTGTCCTGCGTGATCGACAACAATTAGCTCAAGACGGTGTGGTTGTGGTTATAGCAGCACTTTCCCAAGGAAAGCCCTATAGGCTTTTATACGGACCGGATATCATCTCGCGTGGGTTTACGTTTATGAAAGAGGCAGGAGAATTGGTGGATGGAGCGA
>JARLHW010000277.1 GCA_031292075.1 Desulfosporosinus sp. | reverse complement strand
AGGGTAAAAAACGGTTTGATGTCCAAAAAAGGCTAGGTGGTGCCAAAGTGCGATGCATAGTATTCGAGTCGGAAATAGATGATTTCGAAGATGATTTTCTTGGAATGGGGACGGAGAGGGGACACAGTGGGGACGCTTCGTAAAGCCTGCATGCCTTGATATTACAGGATTTTATTAGATGTACCCACTGTACCCTTTGTACCCCTATATTCTCTTATAGAAGAGTTTATATATTCAATCTCAAAGTCTTTTATATATTCACTAATATAGTTATACCATTTATTAAAAAGTGGGGACACCTCAAAAAGCGACTCAAACCCTTGATACATAGGGGTTTGAGCAGTCCCCACCCATTGTTTTTAAAAGTGGTGACAGTGCCAGTGCTGGCTAATCCGTACTAATTTTGCGAAAGAATTAAGGGTAAAGAAGACATGTTTGAACTAATTCACGGTACTCCGAGAAGTGAACTTTATCGTAAAGCCTTTATACGTAAATTGGAGGTCATGTTAGGAACTGACGAAACACCTCAGGAAACGGAATTGATGGCAGTTGTATTCTTAGGAGTAAGAACTTTCGCGAGCGCAAGAGGTAGAACTAATCGAAAATCGATAGAATTCCTTAAAGATAGGTTTGATAAGTTAGAGGTAATAAAAAGACTATTGACCTTTATGACCCCGAGACAGTTTATGACTGCATTCCCGGTCACTATGAGTACGACGGCGCAAGATATCAAATAAAGGATTACTGCTCCACCATGGAAATGATAAGTACCTTCGATTTGGATGTATCCATTGGTGACCAAATTGAAGACTTCTTGTGGGACTATCGGAATGTGGATATAGAACTATTTCAGCTTGAGTTATTTGAAGTACTGAGTGATTTGGCGCGAGCAAAAGGATTACCGACGCCTCTGGAAAAATTTTCCGCTCTTTACTACGAAGATAAAAAGGGTAAAAAATTAACGGGTCCTATCCAAATCGAGAAGGTCGATGGTGAGTATTTTTACGATGATTCAGGCGCTCAAACTGTGCCATTTAAGAAGTCGTTATCAGATTATCTAAAACTTGTTTAGTAACCGAAAGACTGAGCGATCGTTTTGGTAAATAGAAAGGAAGATGTAAAAATGAAACTTAGTGCAAAAATGGAAGACGCGTTGGAGTTTTTAGGCAAGCCTTACACAACCGAAGTAATCGATTGGGAGAGATGTATTTATCTAGATATGAAAAATGGCTATGACATTGAGATTTCCGGCATCAATCATCCGAAAAAAGGTTGCTATTGTAATTATGTGTGTGTTTGGGATGTGCGAAATAGGAAAGATGAACGGGCTAGATCCGTCGAATATGTTCGCGATATCAAAAACCTGCTGGAGCTGAAGACTGTCCTTGACAAACTATGCGAGAAATATGGCTGCAGACATTTGGTCAAGTCTAAAAGTGTAATGTTGGTTAAGGATAAAGAAATACTCGAACCGATCCAAAACGAGTATGATCAGCTCTCCAAAGAAATGAAAGGACTTTTAAGTTGGTGGATTAATGAGT
>JARLHW010000276.1 GCA_031292075.1 Desulfosporosinus sp. | reverse complement strand
TTTGCCTGAACGTCATATGCTACCGGTCAGACGTAACGGTGTTAAATCAAGTCACATGCAACCAACATTACACTGGACCTTTACTCAGGAAAGAAGCCGTGTCGTTCTTGTACAGAAAAGCTCCCGACGGTTCTTTTGTTGCGGCAGACTCGGATGTACTAGAAATCATCAAGGACGTCAACAGTCAGAAAAGGGCCAGGACAGTGGATCAATATCTGTTTGACGGTAATAGCCCTGTCTCATGGATGACTCGGTTTCGGTTGGCTATCGAAATTGCGGGGGCTGATGGGGCCGAGGATCTGTTACGAGCATTGCCAGCCTCTGATCTTGAACTACTAGGCACTTACTATCAAAACCCAGAACCTCATACGGTAGAAGTGGATATATTACACATTATCGAAATGATGCCCAATCTGTTAGGCACGGACTCTATGATCCATCTCATAACGAAATACATGTTGCCTGGCCTCGCAGTCTACCTCTATATCGATGGATCACAGGAAAACATCCCGAATTTGAAGCTTCAAATTCAAAGCGTTTTCAACAAAGATGGAGAAGTCAGTATCCGAGAAGCTGCACCCCAAACACTGCTAACCGAGACGTACAAGGCAGCTATAGCTATTCTTAGTACAACTAGGCCCAACCCCCACTTTAAGGTTTTGTCGTTCCAAGACAGCGACGACGATATACCCTCGATTTTTACGGTGTCTAATGGTACTACTACAGATAGCCGGGCCTTTAAGTACTTTTTGGCAAACACTGTCAGAAACCCTGAGGACATGTGTCGTGCATGGTCGGCTGTGGAAGGCAGGCCTGTAGTAGTAGAACAACACCCCAGACAGAAACGAGCGCGTCAACAAAGACAATAAAAACACCTTTGGTTACAGTTAACTTTGAAAGAATGTCGACTGTCTTGGAGAAACAGGTCAAGAAGAAGAGGGCTAAGATCTGCCCCGAGGTGTGTGCCGGATCTTCGGGCATTGCTGAAACAGGAGGGGAGATTATACATGTCATTCCCAAAGGGGATATTCGTAAAGTTGATGGCCAAAACTTCTTGGTCCTATCATATGCGACTCCAGACGGCACGACAAGGGTCCGGAGCCCCCGAGGAATGGTCCTAAAGTTCTCCGGAGCCTTTGAGGATGAAGATACAGCCGGAGGCCATGCTCAGGATATCAGGAATGAGGATCCTCGTTTCGATGTCTTCGTCGTTGAAATGTACAAGTGGGGCATGGTGCCATTACCTGAAGATGAGAAGCCTTTCGTGACACGCAAGTATGCCGATGAGATGCTGACCAGGATCGTGGCTGGGCTCCAGAACAGCATGGAGCAAGGTAAAAAAGAGATGGAGGAACGCAAGGAGCGCGATAGGGCCAAGGCAGAGGAGGCCATGAGGCGCGCCAAGGGCGACCCTGACTACAAGATGCCAGAAAAGTCAGATCTACTGATCAAGTATGAAGATGAGGTTAAAGCTCAACGGGCTGCCGCAGCAGCCAAGGAGGGCCAGGCTTCATCTGCGAAGATCATGCATTCTGAGGAAGACGTTATGAACGTGTTGATGCAGTACTGCGTCGAAAACGTAGGACACGTCATCGATGCCGGAACAGGAGCCGACCTGATGAAGTACTTTATTGAAAAGTCCATCCTGCACCAGGCTCAGATGATACAGGCAAAGGACCGCGAGAAGCCCGATGAGGATCCCAAGAACATGCCGAGCCGCGAGGAAGTCGAGAAGCAAATGGCAGAACGGCAGGCAAAGCCCATTGATCTTACACAGAAAGATGAGACTCTACCCCCAACAGAATCAGAGCCTCCCCTCCCATCAGAGGCCCCCGCTGCTCAATAAATGTGATTTAATAATCAACTCTGCTCTTTTCTCAAAAAAAAACTTCTTAAAAAATGTCGAGCCAAAAGTATGTCTACATTGGTCTGGGTGTCGTCGCTGTTGTTGCTGTCGTGGCGGCCATCGTCGTGATAGCGAAAAAGGAAAACCCTGCCATGCTGGCAAAGACCAAGGTGGAAGGCATGATTGATACGGTGCGCAAGACTGCCTATGGCGGTGTCAAGAAATCGCAGATGGCTGCACGCGCCGTCGACTGGGATGCGACTGCGAGCATGTGGGAGGATGAAGACGCCGACTACCGTCGTGCAGCCGCAATGGATATGAAGAGTCGCATGTAAAAAAACCCCAATAACCATTTTTATTGTGAAAATTCGATAGCGGTGCATTGACAGTAGATAGCCCAATTACGACAAAACCGACAAAGCTGTTTGTGAAGCTTCCAATGAGCCTTCTGGCAATCAACATTGCAGTAGCAGACGACTAAACATTGCCCGCACCGAAACTTAGCATTTTCGGCTCCGCAGATGTAGCATGCACTGGGCGTCCCACAGCAAAGACTTTTTGAATCGCAGTTGCGTATTATCATTAAGTTGATAACGGTTGAAAGTTTGCGATAATCAGCTTCCAAAGCCGCCTCCATGTTCTTTGGCACCGAGTCCCTTACTTTGGATCGAGTAATTTGCGTGCCCATCAAGTCTTTGCAGACGGATATCACGGCCTTGAAATCTAAGTTAACTGTATAGGCCACATAGAAGAATCCAGGCTTTTGCACTTCATCCCCTTTTATTTGCTGAGGGGATAGAATGCTGAGTATTTTAATCAATTGGCCAACTTGTTTGATGCTGATGTGCCGAGAGATGCGTTGAATAACAGCGCGCGTAGCCAACAAATGGATCCTCTTCTTCTTTTCGATATAGGCAGCTAGGTCACCAAGGTCCGTGGAAGAATTAAAGGTGAAGACCAATGCCTCTGTGGTCGGGTCTTCGATAAAAACACCACCACCGTATTTAACCCACATTTCTGGTGTTAACTCAA
>JARLHW010000275.1 GCA_031292075.1 Desulfosporosinus sp. | reverse complement strand
TGAGAGGATGGTGCAATCTAATGCAAAGAATATTCTGATTGTCGGTCATGCGGGGATTAACCGAGTCATCTTGTGTTATGCTCTTGGCTTGCCATTGAACCATCTTTTCGAGTTCAAGCAAAGTTACGGTTGCCTTAACGTATTGAGCTATGCTAAGAAACGGTTCCGGTTAAAAACCTACTTTGAGAATCCAGTCCATAGTTAAACAAGAAAGTGGTGGAGTTTAGTATGCAGAAAATTCGTATTGAAGACGCGTTGGGTTCCGTACTGATGCATGATCTGACCCAAATCATACCGGGTCAAGTCAAGGACGCTCGTTTTCGCAAAGGGCATATTGTCGAGGAAGAAGATATACCGGTTCTACTCAGTATGGGGAAAGAACATCTTTTTGTTTGGGATCAGGTTCCGGGGCTGATTCATGAAGATGAGGCAGCCATACGGTTGGCCAAATTGGTAGCCGGTCAAAGGATTAGCCTAAGCGAACCTAAAGAAGGCAAAGTCAATCTTATCGCTGAAGAAAACGGCCTGCTCTATGCTTTAGAAGATGGAATTCTCACGTTGAATTCTCTCGAATATATTGTCCTTGCTACCCTGCATAACCATACCCTTGTAACAAAGGGACAAAAAATTGCGGGTACGCGTGTTGTTCCACTTATGATAGACGAAAAGATAATTCTAAGTGCAGAAAATGCTGCCAGAGAATTTAAGGAACCAATTTTACAAGTTCGTCCGCTGCAATCCAAAAAGGTTGGAATCGTGATTACCGGAAGTGAGGTCTATAACGGTAGAATCCAAGATAAATTTGGACCGGTTCTGCATTCGAAGGTTACTGAATGGGGTTCCGTCGTCATCGGTCAGAGTTATGCTAATGATAATACAGAAATGATCAAAGTCCAGATCAACGAACACATCAAAAACGGTGCGGAGATGATTCTCGTTACCGGTGGGATGTCAGTTGATCCTGACGATGTTACTCCTACGGCCATCAAAGAAAGCGGGGCGGAAATCGTTACGTATGGAGCGCCGGTATTGCCGGGTGCAATGTTCTTGCTCGCTTACCTTGGGGACATACCGATCATGGGTTTGCCAGGGTGTGTTATGTATGCGCGAACATCGGTATTTGACCTTGTCGTAACACGAATACTTGCCGGGGAACGTTTAACGCGGAAGGATATTGTGAAATACGGGCATGGCGGACTTTGTCTGGAATGTAAAACGTGTATCTATCCAAACTGTTCTTTTGGGAAGTAATTTGATTTATTGAAGAGGGTGATGTGTCATGAAAATAGCTATCGCTACAAATGGGGATTCTTTCAAAAGTCTGGT
>JARLHW010000274.1 GCA_031292075.1 Desulfosporosinus sp. | reverse complement strand
ATTTATGTAACTCTCATCTCTCAATTTATAGAGGGCTTTAGTTACTGATGGCAAAGCAACTTTAAGCCTTTTACTTATGTCCGTTACCCGAACCGTATCAAGAAATAACGAAAACCGGTATATCTCCTCTAAATAGTCCTCTAAACTGGGTGTTAACAATTTAAGCACTCCCTTCTTAAAACATGCCCAAAATTATAACACTTGTCACATTATGAAGAAGTTACGTTACTACAAGTTAATCTAACATATTCGGTATTTGTCATTTTTGACCGCTTACAATCTTTAATTTAGTTTCAAGCCGGGTGCTGTCTTTTAGAAGGTCAGAGTGATCTTACAAAGTTGCAAAAAGTGTGTAACGAAAAAATTCAAAGGAGGAACAATACCAATGAGTGATGGTCTGAATATTTCCAATGGTTTATCAGTTCGTGACAGTCTCGTTCGTAATGTGAGCGAGGGTTTGAATGTTACCAGTAATGTATCCATTCCCCTAAACAAAACAGTAGAGGCTTGCCGTGCTGCGCTTGAGGGCAGGAGCAAGGGGATCAAGGCTTTGCTTCCGTTTTTGGGCCCCGCTTTCATCGCCTCTATCGCTTATATTGATCCAGGAAACTTTGCCACGAACATTTCCTGCGGATCTGAGTTCGGGTATAAAATGTTGTGGGTCGTTGTACTTGCCAATTTAATGGCAATGCTCTTACAAAACATGTCTGCTAAGCTGGGAATCGCAACCGGCAAAAACCTGCCGGAACTTTGCAGGGATTACCTACCAAAATGGATGATCTTGCCCATGTGGGGAGTCTCTGAAGTGGCGGCAATGGCCACCGATCTAGCAGAATTTTTAGGTGCAACACTTGGGCTGAATCTATTATTTGGCATTCCGATGCTTTATGGTACGATCTTGACCGGTTTAGCCACCTATATCATTCTTATGCTGGATCGCTTCGGATTCCGGCCGTTGGAAAAGTTCATTGCCGCATTTGCACTCCTGATTGGAGCCTGTTATATCATTGAAACGTTTCTTTCTCATCCCGACTTTTCTCAGATCGCATATCACAGTGTTGTTCCCTGGCTTGGCAACGGTGATAGCATGATGCTT